>CAZFZC010000020.1:2959-11808 GCA_964523155.1 uncultured Methanosarcinales archaeon | reverse complement strand
ATTCGGACAGGAGCCTCATCTTTGGAAGGGCTTCTACTGATTTCTCAGCCGCGAATGATATTGACATACTGATAATTGGGAAGTATAATGAGAAGAAGATTATTGAGTGTGAAAAAAGGGTGAATAAGGAATTTCATATTATATCAGTACCAAACATGCATAAGATATCAAAAACCTTGAAAAATGAGATCATCAAGAAACACCTCCTTATTAAAGGTTCTGAGGAATTTATAGGGTGGTTTATCTGGTAACAATGGGGTGGTGCAGGAAGCATAAAAGAGGCATCAAATTAATCGAGCCGAATGAGAACCTGGCAAAGGAATATATTCAAACAGCAGAGGAAACATTGGATGTTTTGAGAAACATCAAAGGAAAATCAAAAGTATGGGTGGCTGCAACCAAGTATTACTGTGAATATTTTGCTGTTTATTCCTTGTTCATGAGGATTGGAATTAAGTGTGAGATGCATGACTGCACTATTGCATTTTCAAAATTATTGGAGGAAAATGAATTTCTCCCTGAAGGAACATTTGATATATTGACAAAGGACAAGAAATTGAGAATCGACAACCAGTACTACCTCAAGAACAGGGATGTACCAATAGACTATAACCAGCTTCTTGATTTTGTCTTAAAGATAAAGAATACAGCTTCCAAAATTAAGGAAATCGACATTCAAAAAATACGCGAAATGCTTTAGTCAAGGAAAAGCCGGGTAGGCAACAAAAATCGGAGATTTTTGGAACATCCAATAACTCCATGTTTATATATTATCCCGAAGTCAGTGGTGCATATCGGCTAACTGCGTTTTTCGAAAACTGTCGTACCCGTTAGGTCCTTTAAGGGCCCCTCTGGAGGCTTTTTGCCTTTTTGACTATCCTTGTGGCCGACCAGCACAATATTTAAATAATCCTCCTGTATTCTCTCAGTAGGGGGTATCCAATGGCACTTGGCGAAGTCTACGGCGCATCCTGTGCGCACTGCCACTACCTTGGCAGGAGAGAGGAGCACATCCACCAGGAAGACTGCTGGATATGCAGGATAATCTGCCTTGGCTGCCGCGGCCCGTTCTTTCCGAAAGCTTTATATTAAAACCCCATGTCCCCGGCCCTATGCTTAAGAGGGAGGACTACGATAAACTCAGCCTGCCTGACTTTGGGCTTGTTGACAGGCTCTTTGAGATAAACTCCATCGAGCCCACAGGGTTCCCACTGAGGGACATCCGCAGGCACATAGCTGACAAGATAAAGGGCTTTGCGGAAATTCTTGAGGAGGTGCTTCATCCGAACAGCACGGTTTCAGCCTACCATGAGTACAAGTTCTTCGGCGAGGATGAGAAGGCTGCTGTTGCGGGAATCTATGCTAAACTCATGCAGCACCTGCGCGACTCAAGCGTGCTTGACCTGCTTGCGGACGATGGGAAGGATGCCGAATACATACGCAGGGTGGCAGGCGAGTGGCCTGCCCTTCGGGACCAGCTTCTCCCAATACTTACACGGCTGCGCGACTGCTGGAGCAAGGAGGATGCAGAGGCTCCTGCCAGCACGTACTTCGGTTAGCTTCAGCTGAAACTGAAGCCAAGCCAACTGTTAAATAATAGGGGGGCAATTCATTTGGCAATGGAAGAGAAGTTTCTGCTTGTGAGCCTGCGGGAGGACGAGGCAAAACAGCTTGCCCAGGTGATAAGCAACAACACCTCGCGCAGGATTCTTGACTACCTGGCAAATGTCAGGGACTGCACAGAGACTGACCTTGCAAAGAAGCTGGGCCTGCCTCTCTCAACAGTCCACTACAACATGCAGGCGCTCCTTAAGGCAAAGCTTGTCCAGGCAAACGAGTTCCACTACTCTAACAGGGGCAAGGAGGTCCAGCACTATTCGCTTGCAGGCAAGTATGTGATAATTGCGCCAAAGGAAGCCCCCCAGACTCTTCGGCAGAAGCTTGCCAGGATACTTACTGTTGCGCTTCTCAGCGGCTCTGCTGCACTGGCAATAGGGTTTTTTGGCAGAAAGAAGGAGCCTGCCATGCTCAGAGTGGCAGAGTCGGCTGAAATGCTCTCAGCCCCGGCGGCGCAGGAGGCAAGCCTTGCTCTGTGGTTTCTTGCAGGGGCACTCTTTGCAATTCTGGCCTTTGTGGCGGTTGACTACATTCAGAGAAAGAACCACTAGGGAGTTGTCCGCTAACTTTAAAAATGCTTCCTGCATACTTTTGGAACGGATGGCAAGCATAGTCATAAAACTCAACGATGTCACCAAGCGCTTCGGCAAACAAACCATCCTGAACAGGGTTAACCTGCAGATACGCTCGGGCGAGATTTTTGGGATTATCGGCCTTTCCGGTTCGGGCAAAACCACTCTGCTCAACACAATGATAGGGTTTCTTGAGCCTGAGGGCGGCGATGTCCTTTTCAAGCTTGAGCACCTGCTTGACTACAGGGATGACGCGATAAGCTACCGCAGCGTGTTCAAGAACGAAAACGATGTCAAGAAAACCTTTGGGTTTGCTGCCCAGACGCCATCTTTTTACTCGAAGCTTTCCTCCCTTGAGAACCTGGAGTATTTCGGCAACCTTTACAACCTCTCAAAGGATGTCAGGAAGACAAACGCAGAAATATTGCTGCAGCTTATGGGAATCTACGAGTCAAGGCACCTTGCGGCAGGCAAGCTCTCAGGTGGGATGCAAAAGAGGCTTGACATTGCCTGCGCTCTGATCCACGACCCCAAGGTCCTTATCCTGGACGAGCCCACAGCTGACCTTGACCCCATACTTCGCAAGCAGATGTGGTACCTTATAAACCAGATTAACGAGAAGGGCACGACAATTGTGCTTTCAAGCCATTTCCTGGATGAGCTTGAGCTTTTGTGCGACAGGGTGGGCATCCTGTACAACGGCACAATAATCAAGGCGGGGACACCCAACGAAATCAAGAACTTCTATTCCAAGGAAGAGGAAATCAAGCTTGAGACATCGCCCGGAAAATACAGTAAGATAATCGCTGAGCTCAAGAAGAACAAGGACCTGCTTATCAAGCGCATGGCTGTGCAGGACAACAAGCTGCTCATTTACACGCAGAAGGCTGAGCGCAGCCTGCACCATGTCCTGCATCTGCTTGAGCAGGAAAACGAGATACTCATTGACGTGGTCGTGGAAAAGCCCACGCTGCAGGAAGTGCTGGAGAAGCTTATTGAGACAGGACAATGAAAGCAGTATCAATAATAGTGAAGAACTTCAAGCTCATACTGCGCTCAAGGATAAGCGCGCTTATAATTCTCTTTGGGCCGCTACTGATAATGCTTATTGTCGGCCTTGCATTCAGCTCTGAGTCCGACGTGAGGATTGACGTGGGCTACTATGCAAAAGAGGACACCAACCTTACCGCATCCTTCGTGTCGCTCCTCTCGCGCTACAGTGTTGAGCCCTACCCGACACCTGAAGACTGCGCCCGGGCAATATCCCAGGGCGAGAAGCACATATGCCTTGTTTTCCCCGACGATTTCAGGATAACCAACAACAGGACAAATGAGATAGTATACCTGGTTGACAACAGCAAGGTCAACTTCTACGGGACAGTGGTTGATTCCATTGACAGGACTTTTTCTGAGAGGGCGCTGCAGCTGTCGCGGGGCATGACCCAGGAGCTCCTGAACAAGCTTAACGAGACGCAGTTTTCCATAACAAACAACACCCTGCTACTGAGCAAGCTTAGGGAAGACACCCAGTCTGCCAGGGAAAACGCCGGCGCTGCAAAAGGCGAGATGTCCGAAATAAATCTCGAGTTTGACTACAGCAGCCTTGGAATTGACGACCTTGACAGCATTGCCCAGTCGCTGAGTGATTCGTTTCAGAAGGCCGAAAGCTCTGCAAAGGGCGCAATTGGCGAGGCAAGAAGCCTCATGGACGACATGGAGGATGAGATAGAGGACCTCAACCTGAGCAGCAGCAAGGAAGAGCCGCTTCTTGACCTTATCAACGCAAGCCGCGCAAAGATTAACACATACGAGTCAACTCTTAATGCAACCAGCGAAGTTGACGAGGCAGAGCTTGTTGTTGTTGTTGCCGGGCTCAGGAAAAGCATGCAGGACCTTGACAGCAGGCTGTCCTTTGCATCCAGCGCAAGGGACAGCTCGGTGGGCAGGATAAGCGACATAACCTCAAGGCTCGAGGATAGCTATGCCAGGGTGCTTGCAGTCGAGGATGCCTTCAGCAGGATATACGCCAACATCAACGCAACATCAGTTACAGACCTTGAGACAATAACAGAACCTGTTGTCAAGAGGGATGTCGAGGTCCAGGCGGATGAGAGCCAGCTGAACTTCTTTTTTCCCTTCCTGCTTGTGCTGATTATCATGTTTATCGGCCTGCTGCTTTCCAGCACCCTGGTTATAATGGAAAGGACGTCAATGGCGCATTTCCGCAATTTTGTTACGCCCACAAGCGACATGACCTTCATTTCAGGCGCGTATGTTACAACGCTGATAATCATGGTTCTGCAGCTGGCAGTTGTCCTGTCAATATTTGCATTCTACTTTGGCGAGGACGTGACAACCAACCTCTTTGCAACAGCAATCGTTCTGTTTCTGCTTGTGACCCTGTTCTCATGGCTTGGCATGGCAATAGGCAACATATTCAACACCGAGGAGACAGGGACCCTTGCATCGATTTCAATAGGGAGCATCCTTCTTTTTGTATCTGACCTCATTTTCCCGCTGGAGAGGATGCCGCCCATGGTTGCTGAGCTCTCAAGGACCTATAACCCCTTTGTAATCGGCTCAGAGCTCCTTCGCAGGACCCTTGTATTTCGCATAAGCCTGAGCCAGCTGGGCGAGGGGATGGGGCTGCTTCTCTTGTATCTCCTTGTGGTGCTTCTCCTGCTTGTGCTCTCGCATAAGTTCATGAAGCGCAGCTATCTGCTCAAGTGGGGCGGGTATGTTGCCAGAAGGGAGCTTCGCATGGCAAAGCAGAGCAGCGATGAGCGGGAGCTTCTTGAGAAGTACAACAACCTCTCTGAACAGGAGTATTTCAGGACAAAAGACGGAAAAAGGCTCGGAAGCCTCAATGAGATCGTTATTTTCATTGAGAACCTTACAGAAAGCTCGTTTTCCGGCTATGTCACAAATGAGAAGAACGCATTTGCCCAATGGGTACAGGATGTCCTGAAGAACGATGAGTATGCAGCGAGGCTTCGCAAAGCCAAAAAGAAGGCTGCCACCCTTCGCACCATAAAGAAGCTTATTGTCAAATACGAGAAGATACAGAAAAGGCTCAGCAGGGAGGCCCAGTCGCGGTAAGGGAAATCTGCGCAAATATTAAATACCCCATAGTGCCTAACCAGCCCATGTTTGTCAGGTCCAAGAGGATAGGGGGCAGCACCTACGCATACATTGTGAAAAACACCTGGACCAAAGCCGGGCCCAGGCAGCGGGTGGTAAGGTATCTTGGAAGGATAACAGAGCTAAATGAGCAGGAAGGCCCGGACTTTGGCGCATTCTGCCCGCAGTACAGGCGGCTGGGTGCCAAGGACATGCTCAGAAGCCTTGTATCATGGGTGCTTGCGTGCCACGGATTTGTGCAAAAGGGCTCTGTCCTGGTGCGCGGGAAGGTTAATGTCAGCCTCGCAGGCCTAACAGTCAGGAGAGGCAGGAAAAACGCTGTCCTGCAGATTGGCCCGGACTACATGTGTACCTACACGCTAAGCAGGCTAAAAAACTTCCGCTCATCCGGCGGAAAAAGCGAGGTTGCACACGCCCTTGCAAAGTATTTTATCTCGGCAGCAATTCCCGTCCCAAAAGAGGCGTTTGTGGTGTTTTTTTCAAAGGTGTACAGAAATGGCCAGTCGTATGTTTAAGGCAGTGATAGTTACAGGCACGCCAGGCACAGGCAAGACAACCCTTGCAAAAAGGCTTGCGCGCGACCTTGGGTACTCGTATCTTGACGCTTCAGCCCTGAAGGTTCGGGCAGGATACGACAGGGTGCGCAGGTGCAGAATTATCCCAGAAAAGGCGCTTCGCCAAAGGCTCGTTCTGGCTGTTATGTCTGGCAAAAAGCCCCTTGTCATCGACAGCCACATGTCCCATATCCTGCCCTGCAGGTACGCTTCAGTGTGCATTGTCACAAAATGCAGCCTGAGAACACTGAGGCGCCGGCTGCACAAGCGGGGATATTCGCACCGAAAGATAAGGGAGAACATGGATGCTGAGATTTTCTCAGTGTGCGAGGCAGAGGCAGCTGAGGCCGGACACAGGGTAATTACTGTTGAGACAACAGGCAGCTATTACAGGAAATTTCTGGCAGGCGTTAAGAAAGATTTAAATAAGACAGCAGGCATGAAAAATTGCAATGGGAGTACTTGACTTTCTGAGGAAAAAGCCGGCGCCAAAACCAGGCCCACCATCCTATATGGATGCCCTGAAGCGAGAAATTGAACTGCACAAGCAGTGGATTGCCTACCTGGCAAGGCTTCAGGGCTCGCTCCAGAGCTCGCATGAGTCCCACAGGGAGCTGACAACCAAAGACGCCCAGGATATCAAGCGGTGGCTTGTGGAGCTCCATAAACGCGCAGGCGAGCACGCATATACTGTCAGGCAGCTGCAGGAAAATATGCGCGCAACAGTTGAGGGCTACAGCAGGCAGATGGCCGTGCTGCAGCAGAAGATGAACGAGCTGCGGCTTCGCGACTCCTACATGCAAAAGCTTGTTCGGGACGAGGTTGCAGGGCACATGGAGCGCGTGAAAGCAGAGGCAACAAGGGATGCGCATGACAAGGTAAAGGAGCATATGCAAACACACAGTGAGGCACTGCAGGAGGTTCGCCAGAGCCACGAGGAGATTAAGTCGCAGCTTAGGGCAGCCCGTGAAAAGACAGCGGAAATGGAGAGGCGCCATAAGGAGATTGAGGATACGGCAAAGCCTGCCCCACAGCAGGGAGAGCTGACAAACCCCGAGCAAAAGCTGCTCAACCTGCTGCTCAGCGAGCCGGACCCTGTCAGCTATTCTGCGATTGCAGAGAAGACCGGAAACAGCGTAAACACTGTGCGCGTGCTCATGAACAACCTCAAGAAAAGGGGGCTGATTGTCGAAAACATCCTGCCCTCAGGGGTCAAGCTGTTTTCTGCGCAGAGCCGGGAAAAGATAAAGAAGCTCTACAACCTGGAGCGCCTGTAGACCCATTATAATGCCTCCTTGGCGCCTGTAGGTGGTTTTGACCGGTGCGCGTGCATAAACATTGCCAATGTTTTCTGCGTTGCAAATGCAATGGAAAATGGCCATTTTCAGCGCACTTTACCCGTGAACTGTGTAATTTCCCCCATAATTTGCTGTTTTCTTCTGAAGATGTGCTTTTAGGCTTTCTTCTGAGGTTGTTGTTTGCCACGCCCAGCCAGAAAAGGCGCCGAAATAGGCATTATAATACATTGCAATGCATTGCAATGGCTGTTATAATGCATTATGTCTGCAGGTTCCGAAATGCTCGTTAAAGCAGGAAGCATCTGTTCCGGCATCATACCTGCGGCCGCACAGCAGCCAAAATTGCCGAAAATATTGCTTTCCTCTGGCCTCAGGCACAACGGCAGCAGAGTCTTTTTTCTGCACCTGCTGTCCTGAAAAAATCTGCCCCTGCAGGCCCCAGTTATGCCTGCTTCGAAAAATTATTATATGATTCCTCCTGACACTGGGAAACGCCCGGAAGGGGCCGCCTGTGGCAGACAGCGGGTTTTTACATGGCAGAGAGCCGAAAAACAGAAACATTTATAAATAAAACCCGTGTTTCTATTGTCATAATGCGGTGGTAAAAATGACAGATTTTGATTTTTCCAAAATAGCCGACTACAAGCTCGACGAGACTGTTGTGGAAATTCCCCGCCGGGATGAGCTTTCAGCCATCCGGGAGTGCATAGCTGACATAGAGGAGCAGATAGAAGGCAGGCTGAGCCTGCACAAAAAGCTCATGTCAGACCTGGACAAAAGTGAGACTCAGGTCAGCACGTTCCTTACGCAGGTCTCTGTCGGAAGCGAGTTTGGCAGGGAGCAGATGCTCTTGTTCAAGAGCAAGGAGATAGAGATAGCAGAAGCCAAGCGCGCCGAGCAGGCCAGCTGCTGGCAGGATGTCGCAAGGCTCAAAGAAGAGCTTCGGCGCTACAGGCGCGAGCTCTCGGAAAAGGAAAGCAGGGTCAGCATGCTTGACAGGATACTCTCGAAATGAACAGGGCAATTGACTTTCCGGACATATGCAACAAGCTCCGCCCAATTCTGGGCAATAGGGTGGATGAGCTTTTTCTGGAGTACTCGTTGGCGGACACGCCTGAGAAAAAGCAGGAGATATACTCTCTTGTCCTTGCGCTTTACTCGCGCTATGTCGACAGGAGCATGCTGCAGGGCGAAGTCATCCTGGACAGCCCTCCGCAGGGCCGGGTTGCGGGCGAATACCCCCTTGGCATTGTGAAATACCCCCACAGAAAGGATCAGGTTTTTGGTCTGCGGGAGAATGACTGGGCGCGCCACGTCTGCATAACAGGAATGAGCGGCAGCGGGAAGACAACCCTGGCTGTGAAAATCCTGGACAATTTTCTGAAGAAAAAAAGGAATTTTTTGGTGTTTGACTGGAAAAAGTCGTTCCGCAGGCTGCTTTACCTCTCTAAAGACGTGCTGGTGTTTACAGTGGGAAAGCCCAATGCTACCAATTTTTTCAGGCTTAACATAAACAGGCCGCCAGTGGGCGTCGGGCCGGACGAATGGATAAATGTGCTCTGCGACCTTCTCTGTGAGGTCTATGGGGCAAGCTACGGCGTGCACAAGCTCCTGACGAGCACCCTTAAGAAGGCATTCACTGACTTTGGCGTGTACGCAGGCTCCGG
>CAZFZC010000020.1:1197-2949 GCA_964523155.1 uncultured Methanosarcinales archaeon | reverse complement strand
AAAGCGAGTGGCTGACAAGCGCCCAGAGGATTGCCTACAGCCTGACTTTCGGCGAGTTTGGCCGGACTGTGAACGACAAGAGCGCAGTCATGCAGACAGAGGAGCTGCTTTGCACGCAGTCTGTATTTGAGCTTGACGCCTTAGGCACTATGGAAAAGAAGATGTTCTGCAGCTTTATCCTGCTCTATCTCTACAAGTTTAAGAAGGCAAACGCGCTCTCCATTGAAAGCCCGTTTGAGGCGGCAATACTCGTTGATGAGGCGCACAACATATTCCTTAAGCAGAAGCCATCATTCATCCAGGAGTCTGTCACAGACATAATATACCGGGAGATACGCGAGTACGGGATAGGGATGATATGCCTTGACCAGCACGCCTCAAAATTGTCAGACACAGTGCTTGGAAACAGCGCGACAAACATAGCGTTTCAGCAGGTCCTGCCTGCGGATGTTGACACGATATCAAGGCTGATGTTCCTTTACGAGAAGCGGAACATTTTCACCAGGCTCAGGGTTGGCCAGGCGGCAGTAAAGC
This sequence comes from uncultured Methanosarcinales archaeon, assembly GCA_964523155.1. GTDB lineage: Archaea > Nanobdellota > Nanobdellia > Woesearchaeales > DSVV01 > CAYXZQ01. The sequence goes on along the minus strand of CAZFZC010000020.1, from coordinate 2,415 downwards.
TGACTGACAGGTTCCATGAGCCTTTCCTTGTGCACGTCGAGATGGTGAGGACAGGCAGCCAGATAATAGACGACTTTCGCCTCAGGGAGCTTGTCCGGCAGAATGTGTCATTCCAGAGGAGGCTGCGCCAGGCGCAGGAGTCCATGGATGCAAAGGCCCTTTCAGAGGGCCTGGCGAGGGCAGAAAAAGCCTTTTGTGCGTCAGGAGTTGTAGCGGACAGGCAAAAAATACAGGAGCAGGCGCTTGCAGCGCTAAAGGGAAGTAAGGAGGGGCAGCTCGTCAATTACCGGCAGAAGGAGGTCTACGAAAACATTTCCGGCTATGTTGACAGGCACGGGACAATAAGGGCGGCAAAGCAGGCCTTTGCATCCGAAGGCTACCAAAAGACAGACATTGACACGGCATTCAGGATTTTTTCGCGCACAAAGACAGGTATGCAGATAACAAAATTCATTGACATTACACGCTCACACAACCAACCAATACAGAGATTTAACTTTTTGCAGCAGCTGCATCAAGTCGGATCTTTGTCCACCACTAAGTTCTACGAACTTATGGGTGTTTCAGCCAGAAGGGGAAACCAACTCAAAAATGACTTGGCAAGCCTTGGGCTCATAGATGTCTGCGAGGAGAAAACCGGCACGGGCATGACCAAAAAACTGGCATTGTCAATTGCAGGCAAGCGCCTCGCGGAAAAAACCGGAATAGCCTGAATTGTTCCTGTTTGGCAAATTCCTTCGGATTTCTTTAGTGGTAGCTATGGAATGCAACTGTAAACATACGCATTATTCCGGGAATAATGCAAGGAGACAGCGGAAGGGCTGTAGAAAGGAGGTGCAATACTTTACCCGGATTATCTGCATTAACTTACCTGACTGTGAAAGGAGTGTACAAAATGAAAAAAGCCATTATCAGTATTCTGATGTTGTTTGCAATTGTTGCCGGGGCGCAGGCAGAAAGCCTGGACTGCGTTGTTCGGACCCAAGAGAACGACCACTATGACTATACGGAGTGGACTATTCAAAAGCAGGGGCCTGATTCTGTCTCGATAGCGCAGGGTGGCACAGAAACCGTGTCATACCAAATCTCACTTGCGTATTCAGTGAGAACTGAAATTGCCTACATTCTGGGGTTCCGGGCGTACAACAACACCAATGAGGCAGCCACAATTACCGATGTGACCGGGGTTTTTGAGGACGGGACTGTTCCCTATGTCAG
>CAZFZC010000020.1:0-1187 GCA_964523155.1 uncultured Methanosarcinales archaeon | reverse complement strand
GCTATCCGGTGACAATCCCACCCGGGGACTATTTGGGCGTAATCTCGGTTCCGTATGACTGGGAGGAGTTCAGCCGTGAGGGGCAGAAGTGCACCTTTACAGTCCATACTACCGGACCAGTGGAAGGATGCACCATTACACTGACTGTGCCGCCCGTCACATCTTATTTTCTAATTGATGAGTGCATTACTGTAACCGATACAAACCCAGAGGGCCCCCAGGGTGTCGAGGTATGTGAGGAAACTGTCCTGTCCTATGATGTTGAGCTTGTTGGAAATGAGTGCGGAGAGCATGTGGTTGAAAACACAGCCAGCTTCGTTACAACGGACAATCTTTACAAGGGCAGCGACACACACACCCTAATCGCGACAGTCGACTGCGGCACCGCAGGCTGCACCCACAGCCAGGGCTACTGGAAGAACCACTCCGGCGATTGGGCAATTGACCCAAACGCAGGCTTCTACCTGTCAGGCCAGACGTGGATGGAGGTTCTCAACACCCCTCCCAAGGGAGGCAATGTGTACTACATCCTGGGCCACCAGTACATCGCAGCTGAGCTTAACAAGGCAAGTGGGGCAAGCGTGCCTTCGGATGTGCAGGACGCAATCAGCGAGGCCAGGGCCGGATTTGAGACATACACGCCGCAGGAGGCAGCCAAGTGGAAAGGCAATAACCCGACCCGCAAGCAGTGGCTGAGCCTCAAGGACACGCTTGAGGCCTACAACACCGGAAAGACCGGACCCGGCTCATGTGACTAACCTGGCTTGCGGGGGCCATATGCTTCTGGCCAGTGCTCATTCTGCTTTTGTTTCTCTGAGCCCCCGCATTCCACATCAAAGGTGGTGATTGACACCTGTAAGTTAGGTAAAGGTTCAGAAGAGCATGACTAACAAAGCATTAATGGAAAGGAGAAAACAATGAAGTCGACAAAAGCCATCATCACCCTATGCATCCCATTGTTCTGCCTCGTTGTGTTATTCGCCTGCGCCGCCCACGAAGCCAAGCTCAAGGAGCAAGGACTTCGGCCCATGACCCAGGAGGAGCTGGAAGAGCTTTTCTCAAAGCCGGTTGAGTTCAGTTTCAGCACACCGGAAACATCGGGCGACCTGAAGTATGCCGACGGAAAAAGTGAAGGGACATGGCGGCAGGGTTCAGGCAAAGGCACCTATGAAATCAAAGACGGGCTC
>CAZFZC010000019.1:0-11813 GCA_964523155.1 uncultured Methanosarcinales archaeon | reverse complement strand
ACCGCCCCTGTTGACTGGGCAGATGTAGGCCAGGCTCCCTGGGCAGTCGCGGCTGGGGCAGAGCGCGCCGGTTGTTCCCCCGCTGTTCTGGCCGCAGGTCCCGCCGTTGTACGCTGCGTAGAGATACTCTTCCCTGTAGTCCAGAGAAACGCTGTATTTGCTGAACGCGCCGGGGATTCCTGTCTTTTTCAGGTAATGCAGGTAGTGCATGCCAAGCATTACGTTTGTGTCCGGGTCATAGAGGTCAGGGTCAGTTATGCCAAGCCCGTAGGTGCTTGTTACAAATTTTGCAGTGTCAGGCATAACCTGCATCAGCCCAAGCGCGCCATGGTTGCTTTGCGCCTGTGAGTTGCCGCCTGATTCCTGGTTGATAATGCCTATTGCTGTGCACACACACTCTTCCTCTGATGCAAATGTGTCCAGGCCGGGAATCGGCATTCTGCAGTATTTCCTGATAATATGCCCCCATGCGCTGTTTATGTATTCCAGGCTCTTATCTGCAGGCTTTAGGACAGGCACGCTCTCTTTTTCGCTTTTGCTTACTGTGCCGGCAGCATAGTAGCCGCCAAACCCGGCCAGGTGGATGTTAAGCTCCCTGTTGAAAATGGCGAAGAGCTCTTCCTCAGGCCTGTCAGGGGTGCACAGCCTGCCATAATCGTTCCACAGCGCATAGCCTCCTGCATCCCCGCAGGGCCTTTTTGGAACACCACCGTCATGGGCAAGGTCAATCTGGGCCTGGCGTACTGCGTAGGCTGCGGCCTGGTCTATGTAATACAGTTTCTTCTGCATGCTGCTGTCAGCAGAAAGAACAGCAAGTGCACGCTCGCCGACGTTTCTCTCGAACTTGTCAGCCTTGGTGATAAGGACGTAGGTCAGAAGGCCCAGGGCCGCAAGGGTTACTGCCACAAGGATAAGCATGAACGCGCTTGCTCTTCTGTTCATATGGCAACCTCGTCCCACGCAAAGCCCAGGGTGGAGCTAAGCCTTATCCTGTGCAGCCGGCCTTTCTGGGAGGGCAATACCAGCTCCCGCGTGTCCGGCATATCGCTTCTGCAGTCCGGTGACGATGCGTAGTGAATGTTTTCAATTCTGTATTTTTCGTAGGAATCAACGCCTATTGTGAAAGCGCAGCCCGTGCTCTCAAAGGCGCGCTTGAGAAACTCCTCGCCTGTTTTTTTGACAAGGTCTGCTGCATCCTCCTCATCCCTGTCAATAAGCCCGGCAACAGTCATATCCGTACCCTTGTAAGTGACAGGCGTCCTTGCGAACTCCACAAGAAGGTAGTCCGCGTCGGCCTTTTCCGTCTTGCTGATAATGCTTGCTGACATCTGGCTCGTGTACTGTCCCATTATCCAGAAGAAGATGAAGAGTATTAGGAATATTGTGATGACTGCGAAAGCGTCTGTTGCCGTCCCTGCCAGTCCCTGTGCTTTTCTGTTCATTTTAGCTGTTGGGCATTATTACAGTCACTGTCATCCTGCCCGGTCTGCCCCTGTTCTCATCTTTGATTATGACGGGAAATTTTTTCTGCACCATTGTTGCACTGCCGCTGCCTGTGACTGAGGATTTTGCAAGCGGCGCCCAAATGTCAAAAAACTTCCTGTTAAGGTAGGCTGTATGTAGAATGTCTTCTGCCTGTATGTCCACCCTGGCGGATATGAACCGGTTGTTCTCATGATAAAACATGTCGTCCAGGTTTCTTGATTTCAGCTGAAGGAGGTCGACTATACCCGGATAGAGCCTGCCTGTCACCGGATCCTGGTATGCAACTCCCCTGCCAAGCATTGCCTTTGCAATTATCTCTGCCTCAACCTCCTCGCTCTGCACGCTCAGATTGATGAACTTAACTGAAAAAACATAGACTGCAACTGCGATTATTATGAGCATCGTGAACCTTATGAACATGAAAAGGTAGAAGTTGAAGGACAAGGCTGCGCGCCTATCCATTGTATTCCTCCAGCGCTGCTGCAACAGCGCTTCCGACGGCATGGGGAGCAGTGTCAGGGCCAAATGTGACAACGACCCCCATCTTTGCCATGCTTGCCATGGCATCGTCGGTTATTGCAGTGGCTGTTTCTGCTTCGAGGTTTTCTGATATCAGGCATGCCAGCTTCCCTGACTTTTCCCGGCTTTTTACAGGGACGTAAAGCTTAATTTGCGGGCTTGTCATGTAGCGCAGGCTTACCAGGGCATCAGTGCCTATGTTCACGCGCGCAAGCCTTTCTTCCTCTGTTGCCTGCCCGCTCCTTGTGTAGATGACAAGCATCTTTTTGCCTATGTATTCTGCAGCAGCCCTTGCCTGCGCGGAATCGTCGTAGTCTATCATTACAGCCTTGAGCTCGCCTGCAGTGCCAATTTTCGGGCACGCATCCCTCCGGCTCCCGTCTGCCGAGGCAGAGACCATTGTCGCGCTTTTCCTGAAATGCAGCCTATCCGGTGCCGCAATGGATTTGAGGTCGTAAACCAGGCCCTTGTCCTGGTAGAAAGGAAAAGCAGTGTCAAGCTGTTCTTTATGCACTGCCACGCCGACCACCTCAGCGAAAGAGAAGTCATAGCTGCCAAGCCCCGGGTGCAGGTATTCAAACTCAACCTCCCCCCCAGTCCCTGTGAAAGAGTCAAGCAGAAGCGCAATGTCCCTGGAAAGGTACTTCTTCTCAAGCAGAGTGTCGTTCTTGACGCTGCTGACATACTGTAGAAGAAACACGGTTACCATGCCCATGACAACAAGCTCGCTGAGTATCCACCACAGCTCCTCCTCACCCTTTTTTCCCCAGCCCATACACACAAATACAGGAGCGTTGTATTTATAGTTTGCTCTTTATGCACTGCAGTCTTTCACGCAGAAGGTCACTTCATTTCCGGCCTTCCTGAGCGTCATGACCTGACTGCCTTGGCTGCCCAGAATTGCGCCGGCATCGCAGGTGTCTGTCCTGAAGCTGTAGTCCTGCTTCAGCCTTATGCACTCGGCCTCAGCCCTGCAGCTGTCTGCTTTCCTGCACAGGCACAGGCAGGTGCCCCTGGGGCATTCATCCGGCCGCTGCACGTGGAGGTCTGAAACACCAGTGACACTGGGGTTGTGGCAGCCTCCGATATAGGCCCTTGGCTCGTCCTTTTCAAAAGCCACAATGAACATGGTTGAGGGAACGTATACCAGCATCTTTTCTGGATAATTCCCGTTTGTCTTTATGTCATAGGCCAGGTTTTCAAGGTTGTTCTGCGCTGCAAAGTTGAGCTCCCTGTCAGGATACCAGAGTCGCATGAGCGAAGCGATTATTGTTACAAGTACGAGAATAGCAAGAATGGCAAACACTGCGAACACAGCCTGCTTGATGCTTTCCTCCTCGCCTGCCTCAGCCCTCCTGTTCATTTGCATTCAGTATCCTTGTGCGTGTTCCTGTTGGTTCCGCTGTCAATGTCGCACTTGCAGGTCTTTGTCTCACGTTTTCCGTCTTTTTCGACCCTGACAGTGTAGGTGGCCTTGTCAATGTACCCGTCGCCGTCCCTGTCCTTTTCTGGGTCAGGTATCGCCAAGAGGCACCCGGCCCCGCCGGTGTTTTCCTCCCGCAGCCCGACGAACTTTCGCACAACATCGCCCAGCTGGCCGGTTACAATAAGTATTACAACAACAAGGATGAGAAGCGCGATGGCTGCGCCCACAATAGTGTTCATTGCTATCTCTACGCCCTTTTTCATATTTTCACCCTGCAGTTTTGAATTGTTCTCTCAAGCACAGGCTTCACGCAGATTTTGTCAAGGCGCACGAAGGAGTCTTCAGTAACATGTTTTTCATCCATGTAGAGCACCATCTTGATGTTCTCAGAATTGCTTGCCTGCTCAAGCCTTGTTGCATCATAGACAGTGGTGTCATCAGGTTTTACATTTATGTTAAGCATTTTCAGTTCGCTCTTTTGTGTCCATAGGTAAATGTTCTCCTTCCCAAGCTGGCTCTGAAAGACTTTCAGGCCATTGCTTTCAATGCAGGTCAGGTTCTGCAGAATCTGCCTGAACTCTTCACCTGTGAATTTGTTGTCCATTCGCTTTTGGTCGCGAAGCGCCCTATTGAACTCAGTATAATCGGTTGCCTCAGGACACTTTGCATCTTGCAGCACATCCTTGACATATAGTTTTTGTTCTCCCTTGATGCAGGTTGAGTGCTTGACGAGGGATTCCTTGAACCATCCTTCCTTGAGGAAGAGGTTCATCGACCCAATGTCCATCATGCTGCCTTCCTCAATACCTTCTGTGGATATCGCCTCAGAAAAGCTGTAGAACTTCTCGTCGTCTTTCTCAATGTTGATGTTGAAGATGTTGATTCCTGCGCCGGGCGACCACAGGTATGTTGTCTTGCCCTCCTTGGCCGTGCTTCTTAGGAAATATATCTTTGTCTTTGGGTCAGGTAGCTCCTGTAGGCATTCTATGTTGAGCAGAACGGACCTGAGCTCATCTTCTGTGAAGACGTTGTCTGTGCGCTTGGCGTGGTCGCGAAGCGCCCTGTTGAACTCGTCGAAGCTGCCTATGACATCGGGGTCATCCTCGTCCCCCGGCAGGCCAAGGAGATTCTTGAACTTGCCCCAGGCGTCTGCTGCTCCCCAGGGGCCTATTGGCAGGAGCATGAGGAGTATGAATATGAAGAGAGCGATTGCAAACTTTGTTATCCATGACCATGTCGCGGTCTTGTTCAAAACACATCACCCATCCATTGTACAAATTTCTGCAGGTACCCGCCGGCCTGCGTGACTATGACAACCAGTATAACGAATACAACCAGCACCAGTATTGTCATTACAAGCCAGAACGGAACGTCACCCTTTTTGTTCATGCGGTTCATCTTGCCTGCTTAGTATTTATTTGTTTTGCTGCGGGACAGGCATCATAGAGCAGTTGAGGCTTTGGATAGCCGCGCTGTCCCACGGTATCAGCATGACTGCGCTCTGCCAGTCTGCGCCCCTCTCGCTTCCTGCTGCAAAGCCAGCTCCTGCCCCTGCCAGGCCGGAGAGTTTTGTCACGAGCACAAGCACGCCCAGCCCCGCAGGGGTTGCGGACATCAAGAGAACCCCGCCTGCAACGCCTATCGCAGTGCCTGCGCCAAACCCAATAAGTGTAGACCAGGCCTTGCCTATGTGCTCGTCCTTGGTGTAGACATACACGATGCCGTAGTCGTGCGAAGTGTCTATGCTTAAGCCCTGGCTGCCTATCTTTCTCACTGTGCCCTCTGTTGTCGGCTCGCCGATGATGTACTCTGCCACAGTTGCGCTTTCCATGTTTTTTGGGAGGTACTTTTTCCTGACTTTCTGCTCAGACAGGTGCTTGTCAAGGTCGCCAATCTTTTTGCCGCGGGCGTCGCCCTCAAACTTAAGGTGCGCGCACAGCGCGCAGAAGCGCTTCTCGCTCCAGGCGCTGCCGGAAAAGAGGTCGTACTCGTTTGCCCCGAACTTCCAGAAGCATTCGACCATCTGGTCTGAGATAGTCCCCCTGATTTCTTCACTGTCCTTTATGGTTAGGTACTGCGGCGGGCACCTGAGCACGTCCGGGCTGCCTGCCCATGAGGATGCAAGGGCGCTCTGCCTGCACACCTTTGCCTGCTGTCCTGCGGACCAGAGAGAGAAGCTGCTGTAGAATGCTGCTATCAGCACAAGGAGAGCGATAAGGAAGAGTGCGAGCTTACTGACAGTCCCCATTCCCTGCGATTCGTCATCTTCCATTTTAGTTGTAGATGTACTGGCAGCGCTTCTGCACCTCTTCAGGCACGTCCACGTGGACAGAGTAGTAATTGTCCCCTATTAGTTCAGCAGCCTTTGTCTGCTTGCCTGCATAAAAGTAGACAATGTAGCTCTGGTCGCTTGTGAAATCAAAAAGCGTATTGTGGCCGAAGAAAGGGTATTTTTCCATCATCTCAAGCACAAATATTTTCCAGGAGTCATCGTGCTCTTCATGCAAGGTGAGCCTGAATTCCTTTTCTGAAAGCAGGCCATACAGGCTCTTCTCCTTTCCGTCGTGGGTTATTGTTGTCTCCTGCATGTACTCCTTGAGCCCTGTAAACTTCATGTTTGCCGGCACGTCAAGAAAGCTTATCTCGCTGCATATCATGCAGGGGTGCCTGTCTATGTTGATAAGGTTGAGGGTGTCCTTGAAAAAGAAAGGCTGGTTGAAGACGTTTATTTCGCCCATGCCCATCTGGTCTGCGCACCTGTAGAGCTCATCTGCTACAACCTGGTTAACAATATGGCTGTTCAGCCGGGAATATTCCTTTGATTTTTTCTGGCCCTTTGCAGGGCTCACAAGCACAGGAGTCCCGTCCTTCTGAACACTTTTTGAGCCGAACACGACCTCATGGCGCGGGCACTCCATCCTTGGCCCGGAGGTCTCAGTAATTGTTGCCTCCTTTGCTGCTGCATGCTTAAGGACGCTTGCCTTGCATACGCTCTGGCCCGATATGCGCAAGAGCATCTTGCTGAATACATCTGTGAAGGAGAACAGTATAAGGACAGCTATGAGAATCAGGATAAGCGAAACAGTGTTTTTTGTTGCGGCCTTTTTCATTTCAGGATACCGCCCAAAAGCTCCCTCGTCTTGAAGATTATGAATATCAGGATGACTGTTGAAAGAAGCAAAAGCATAATGGTCCGAAGTGTAAGCCCTCTTTTGTCCATGAAACAAGCACAGGCTGACAGGCTATAAAAAGATTTTGATTTATGATGACATGCCCTGCCGCATGCGGCGGGGATGCAAACCATGACCAAGAACCCCGCTGTGAGTATCCATCATAATTGGCTTGGTAGTGGCATACTGCATAGCTTGCTGCGGGGTTCTTGGTTGACCATATTATTGGTTAACCACAGTATTGTTTTTTGCCGGGTTTAGGACGGGTCGTAATAGCTCTCATGCACGAGCATTATTCCGTATATGCAGGGTGCGTTCTCTGCGCGCTGCAAGAGCGCCACCTCATATGGCCCTGCATCCGGCGTCTCGAAATACACGGGCGGCGCATGGCTGCACTCAACCTTTGCCCCCGCAGGCTTGCAGTAGGGGCCGTTGGGCCCGGATGTTGTCCTTTCCAGGTACCAGTCATTCCCTGTTTTTCTAAGGTAGATGTCGCGGAACATGTCATAGTATATGTGGTTCGGATGCCCAAGGTAGGTTTGCCCGTTGAGGGAAATCCACAGGCCGTTGTGGCAGTCTGCAACTGTATGTTTGCCTGTTGCCTCGCAGCTTGAGTTGGGGCAGGGCACGTCGCAGTTGTAGTTGACAAACACATAATATCTGCCGGGATTCGGAAGGTCGAAGGTGAATGCTAGCGACCCGCCGCCGCGGACGCAGTCAAACCTGCTGCACCCGCCCTGGCTGAAGAAGTTTGAGCCCCTGCCCTCTCCTGCACTCTTGTAGATTACTCCGGCCCTGCCTCCCGGCACGCCCATCTCAAAGAGGCACTCTTCTGTGTAGTTCTGGTAAATCCTGTACTCCTCATGGCCGCCAGCAGTCCTTTTCATGCAGCCGCCCATTGCAAATATCTGGTCAGCCCTGTTGGTCCTTCCAATCGCTGTTGTCCCTTCTATTCTGGCTGCTCGGGCATCTGCGTTGACAGAGTACTGTTCAAAATATTCGAATGGCCAGTATCCCCTGAAGTCTGTGCTGCACTTCGGGCATACAGGGTGAGCAACCCGTATCAGGCTCTCGCTGAAGGGTATATTGTTTCTCGCATAGAGCTGCCTGACCCTTGCAACTTCCCCCGGGTTGAACCTTATCGCAAGCTCTGCGTAGGGGACAAACACTGCAGGGCCGGGCAGTATCTCGTACTTTATCCTGAAGCAGGAAAGCGACGGAAGGCTTGCGTTCATCCTGATGATAAAACTGTCCAGGCAGTCTCCGTCTGGCTCTTTCATCACGGTTCCCTTTGGCACGAGGATGTAGGCGTGGGTGTCTGATGAGTAATACCTGGCAGTCGCCTCTGCCCTGCATTTGCCGTCAAGCGCCGGCCTGTGCGTGATGTCATAGGGCAGTATATGCTCAGCGAACCTGAAAACCTCGTTAGCGTCGTCTATGGTTGCCTTCATCGGGTAAGTGACATTGACATAGATTATCCGGCCGGTGTCCACAAGCCCCATGCCATACTGTCCGAGGGCTATGTTGACATTGAGTGCTCGGACCTTATCATCAATGCAGCCCTTGAGCCGGCTGTTCATGTAGCTGTAGAGAAGGGATTCGTTTATTCCGTGCTCGTAGAGCGCATCCTCAAGAAGCTCTTTCATGCAGAGCTTCGCAGACTCCCTTATGTCGTTTGAGAGCGACATGAATGCCTTGGGCCTTGCATCCTCAATTCGCATCATGCTGCTTTTCATGTAATAGATGAAGAACACAGACAGGAGCAGGAGCATCCCTATCACTATGAATATGGTTATCTGCCCCCTTTTTGGCATGGGTTTTTTGTCCTGGCTGCATTTATATGTTTTTTTGCCCAAACCCTGCAATTTGCAGCAACCTTTTTAAAAGCCCCTTTGTTTCCAGGCCATGGGCAGGATAGGCCGGGGGGTTAGCTCTCCCCTGTCGCTGCAAACGAGCTTTAGGCAGGGCCGAAGCTGCGGAAGAGGCCTGCCTGAGAGTTTCAGGTCCTTCTCCGGACTGTGATGTCCTGTCCCCCAGGATTTCCTTTCTTGGGAACCGGGTCAGGCCAGGAATGGAGCAGCCCTAACCTTGACTGGAGGTGCTTGGGGGGTAGCGGGGCAGAGGAAGGCGGGGGTCAAGCCTGAGGCTCGAGGGCAAGTCCATTTCGCAGTGTTCCTGTCCAACTCTCTTTGGAGGTGGAGCAGGTGATTTTTACCACAACAGAAACAGTACCAGATAAAAAGGTGAAAGAGATACTGGGTGTTGTGCGCGGCAACACAATCCGCGCCAGATGGTTTGGCAGGGACATTGCCGCAGGGCTAAAGACCCTGGTCGGCGGCGAGATAAAAAGCTACACAAAGATGCTCTCTGATGCCCGCGACGAGGCTGTGCAGAGGATGGCTGCTGATGCAAAGAAGCTTGGCGCTGATGCCATAGTCAATGTGCGGTTTGCGACAAGCGATGTCATGCAGGGCTCAGCAGAAGTGCTTGCGTATGGTACCGCTGTCAGGCTGAAGTAGCCTACTCTACGACAATCGCAGGCTTGCCGGGCATTGCGGTCCTGGCTTTCCCTTCTTCTGACTCTTCAGCCATCACAACAATTACTTTTGCAGAACCAAGGCTGATGTTTCCAAGTGCCAGGGCCTCTTTTTTGGGCGTAAGGACTGTCTGGGGAACCTTGGCTGGGTCCCGGACAAGCACAGGGGCAAGCCTTGCTATGTCCCTGCCGTAGGCTTTCAGGTCGCCCTGCATCAGTATCCTGATAATCTCGCCGGGATTTCTGGTTTTTTCCAGGGCCTTCTTGAACTCCCCGCAGAAGCTGTACTTCCATTCCTCAGCGACAATGAGCGTGACCTTTTTCGGATGCCTGATTTTTGCAAGCTCCTGCACCTTAAGGATGTCTTTCCTTGTCTGCCTGACAAGCTCCTCCTGCGCAATTGCGTGCATATCTACCATGCTTTCGTCATACTGCGGCCAGGGCGCAACCGAAACAAAGCCCTTCATCCCAACCTTTTCCCATGTCTCCTCAGCTATATGCGGAGCAAAAGGCGAGAGCAGAAGAGCCAGGTTTTTGAGCCCGTAGAACATCACCTCAGGCCGCGGCTCTTTGTACCTCATAAGGTCGTTTGCAAGCTCCATTACAGCTGCGCAGGCGATGCTGTGGCGAAAGCCGGATATCCCGTCAGTCACTGCCTTTATGGTGATGTTTGTCTTGCTTATCACATAACGGTCTGCTGCCGGCAGTTCTGACCAGCCAGGCGTGTTGTGGCTGACCTTTGCGCTTTTTGCCATGTTCCATACGCGCTGCAAAAACCTGTATGCTCCCATGACGCCTGCGTCTGACCAGTCAAGCTCCTTTTCAGGGAGCGCAGCAAACAGGATGAACAGCCTTGCAGTGTCCGGGCCGTACTTTCCGGTAATCTCTGCCGGGTCAACTACATTTCCCACTGACTTTGACATCTTCTGGCCGTCCTTTATGACCATGCCCTGGGTCAGCAGCCTCTGGAACGGCTCGTCAAAGGAGATGAGCCCCATATCGCGCAGAACTTTTGTGAAAAAGCGCGAGTACAAAAGGTGCAGTATGGCGTGCTCAATCCCGCCAATGTACTGGTCAACAGGCATCCAGTGGCCTATTTCCTTTCCGAAGGGTGCACTCTCGTTGTGGGGGTCGCAGAAGCGCATGTAGTACCAAGAGCTGTCAATGAATGTGTCCATTGTGTCTGTTTCTCTCCTGGCAGGCGCTCTGCACTTTGGGCATTCGGTCTTAACAAAGCTTTCAACTGTCTCAAGCGGGTTGCCCTGGCCGCTGAATTCAGCTTTGCTGCCCGGCGGAAGCCTTACCGGAAGCTCTTGGTAGGGCACAGGGACAACACCGCACTTTTCGCAGTACACAACAGGTATCGGCGTTCCCCAGAACCGCTGGCGCGAGATAAGCCAGTCGCGAAGCTTGTATGTCACTGTGCGCCTGCCAAAGCCCTGCTTTTCCATCCATTTGCTGATATCCTCAATTGCCCGAAGGTTGTTCTGGCCGTCAAACTGCCCTGAGCCAACCAGGATGCCTTCGTCAACAAAGGCTTTTTTGCTTTTCCTTAGTGCCTCTTCGGTAAGATCGTACTGCCGCGGGTTTATGACCACCTTTACAGGCAGGCTGTACTTGAGCGCAAACTCAAGGTCGCGCTGGTCATGGGCCGGAACCACCATGACAGCGCCTGTACCGTAGTCCATGAGCGCGTAGTCGGCAACATATACCGGGCACTCCTCGCCGCTGGCCGGGTTGATTATATGGCAGCCTGTGAATATGCCGAACTTCTCCCTGCCTTCTGCAGTCCTCTCGATAATGCTGCGCTTCTTGTGCCTGGCAATAAATTCTGCCACAGGCTTTTCGTGCTCAGTTCCGTCAACCAGCTTCCTTATCAAAGGGTGCTCAAGCGCAAGGACAAGCGCTGTTACACCAAATATCGTGTCAGGCCGGGTTGTAAACGTGGTTACGGTATTGCCTGTGCCCTTTACCTTGAACTCAATCAGGGTGCCGTGGCTCCTGCCAATCCAGTTGGCCTGCATCTGCCTGACCTTTTCTGGCCAGTGTTCTAGCTTGTCAAGGTCTGCAAGAAGCTCTTCGCTGTAGCGGGTTATCTTCAGGTACCACTGCTCCAGCTCCTTTTCTGTAACCTCGCTCTTGCAGCGCCAGCACCTCCCCTGCTCAACCTGCTCGTTTGCAAGCACAGTCCTGCAGTCAGGGCACCAGTTTACTGCTGACTTCTTCCTGTAGGCAAGGCCCTTTTCCAGGAATTTGAGGAAGAACCACTGGTTCCACCTGTAGTAGCCGGGGTCAAGGCTTGCGACCTGGCGGTCCCAGTCGTACGAGAATCCCATTGCCTTCTGCTGCTCCCGTATGCTCCTGATGTTATCCTTAGTCCATTTCTCAGGGTCCTTGCCGTGCTTGATTGCAGCGTTTTCTGCCGGAAGCCCGAAAGCGTCATACCCCATAGGGTAGAGCACGCTGTAGCCCTGCATGCGCATGAACCTTGCCAGGGCATCGCCAATTGAATAGTTTCTGAGGTGGCCGATGTGAAGCTTTGCGCTCGGGTACGGGTACATCTCCAGGCAGTAGAACTTCTTCTTGCCCTTCTTTGTCCTAAATATGCCTTCTTTTTCCCAGCGCTTCTGCCATTTTTGTGCAGTCTTTACGAGGTCAATCATTTTGGGTACGGGAG
>CAZFZC010000018.1:0-11846 GCA_964523155.1 uncultured Methanosarcinales archaeon | reverse complement strand
GCAGAATGATGCCCAAAGGGGGGGCGGCAGCCCTGCAACTGACCCCACGAGCGACGCCCTGAAGCAGGCTGCAGGTACAGACAAGGAACCTGCGCCCGAGACTCCGCCGGCAACCACCACTGTGCCGCCCCAGGACACAAGCCAGGCAACAGACACAGCCCCTGCAACCCCGACCCAGCCCCAGGAGCCGGCTGAGCCAGTCATGGGGCCGAAAAACGACCCGGCCTACAACTGCACCTACAAGCTTTCAATAGAGGACAGGAGTACTGCAGAGTACTGTGGGATGGCAGACGGAATCACCACATGCTATTACCACGGGGATAAGGACGACACTTCAAACAAGTGCACATCTGAGTACGAGTGCCAGGTCGGCGAGAAGATGGCTGAGGGTACTGACAATGAAACCTACTATGAGGTCTGCTGGAAGCCCACAGGGACAAAACCGCCCATCTATTGCGAGGACTCGCCACTGGATGACAGCTGCGTCTGCAGGGACGGGACAAGGAAAGACTGCCAGGAGGATGGCTGCACAGGCTACATCTGCCAGATATGCAGCTATGAGGAGCCGCCCATGGACGCAACCCAAGCAGGCAAGTATTGCACTGACACTGAATGCCATTACTACGATACAACCGACTGGTGCGCAGGCGAGAAACTGTGCGTCAGGGGCGGGCTTATGAAGAATGAGCCAAAGCTCTACGAGGTCTGCTGGGACGCTGGTTAAAGCTTCAGCGCGCCTGCCGGGCAAAAATGTTCGCACAGCCTGCACTTGATGCAGTCAGGCTCGTTGACAATATCAACAGTTTTTGACCTGTGGCTGCCTGGGTAAAGCTGCATGGGACAGACTTTCTGGCATATCCTGCAGCCTGTGCATTTGGGGTCTATTCTCATCTGGTACTTTCCCCTGCCAACCAGGTTTCCCATTGTTCCAATGGGGCAGAATCGGCACCAGGCCCTGTGCTGTACCAAAACCCCAAGGACGAGCCCGGCAATTGTTGTTAATATCAGGAACCTGATGAAAAACCCGCCAATGGCCTGCACATCAGGCCATCTCCTGCTTATCTGCAGTGTGAACACTGCAAATAGGAAAAGCATGACAAATATCCTCGTGTGCCAGCCCAACAGAACTTTCGGGACTTTTTTGTTCCTGCTCAGGCGGCTAACAGCCCTGTCCCACAGGCTGCCCCTAGGGCAGAAGTCGCACCATTTCCGCCCCATGAAGACTGCTATTATGACAGATGCAGCCATGCAGGCAACAGCAATGTATCCAAGCAGCGGGTAATACAGCCCTGCAATAAGCAGGGCAATGAACAGTGCGGCAGAGGCTATCTGGACAGCTGTTCTTGTCCGGACTAAATCAGCCAAAGGTAAGCACCCTGTCTGACTCCTGCACCATGGCAAGCAGGTCTTTCATGGTTGACACCGGGCAGACATTGGCGCTGTCCCTCTGCGCCACGCACGTCCCGCAGGCAAGCATCCTCCCCCTGTTCCTGGTGAACATCTCAGCCTGGCCAGAGACATCATAGCTCACATCGGAAATACCGCCTATTTCCACACCCCTGTTCATCAAGAATACAGTGACCTCGTGCCCCTCTCCAAGCGCGGTGTTTGCCAACCTCAGCGCATTCCAGGCAGCCTCTGGCTCGTTTGTGCTGATGACTATTCCCAATTTCATTCTTCCAGCCCCTTTTTCATTTTCTCATACTGCTTTTTTGTGATTTGGCCTCTGGCATACCTTCTTTTGAGCACTGCCATGGCATCCTGCCCGTTTTTTGGTCCGCTTAGCGTGACTGCAAGCCAGATAATGAGCCCCAGCACAATGAGCATGAACAGCAGCCCGAAACCCATCATGCCATAGCCCATCATGCCGTATCCGCCTGTCCAGAGAATGCCAAGCAGGAAAGCACCCAGTATCAGCAATAACACAATCCTGTCGTTTTTCATTTTTTTCACCTGACTGCGCTAAAAACCCATCCTGCCTAACTTCTGCCGGCTTTTTTGCTTCCGGCGTCCGGACCTGCAAGCCTCTGGGCAAGCACCTCTCTGATTATGTCAAACGCCCTGATTATCTTTCTGTTCGCCAGCATGTAGTATGTGTTCCTTCCCTTCCTGACTGCCACAAGCACGCCCTTGTTTCTTAGCACAGAAAGGTGCTGTGACATGTTGGCCTGGCCAAGCCCTGTCTTCTCTGTCAGCTCAGTTACAGACATTGCGCCCATGCGCAGGATATCCAGGATCTCAAGCCTTGTCGGGCTCGAGAAAGCCTTGCACATCTCAGCATGAAGCCTGTAGAGCTGTTTCATTAGAATATTAGAATATACTAATGTTTTATATTTCTTTCCCCTTCAGCTACTCATACTTCATGTGCTTTAGCGCCTGCTCTACCCTGTCTTTTCCCTCGCGAAGCAGCCCCTCTATGCGGTACTCAATTGAGCCCAGCTGGAAGTCCTGAGTTATCGGCTCCTTTCTTGCCGAGCGCTTCTCCTCGAGAAAATACTGCTCCTTGTAGTGTGTCAGGCGGTAGGGGCTCTTCCAGTCCTCATATGCCCTCTGGCAGCCGTGCATGGCTGCAACGAATATCGCGAGGCTGACTATCCCTCCTGTAGCTTTTGCACGAAACCTGCGCTTCACTCTAAGTACCCCCTAAGCATTTCAAGCACGCTTTTCCTCTCCTGCGGGCCCGGCTCGTTCAGCCTCTCCCTTACTGCGTCAGTAATCTGTTCCAGTGCGCCCTTTCTCGGCATGGCTGCCATGACATCCTGGGCGAGCCTGTACTTGGTCTCTTCAGGCAGGGCTGAATAGTACTTCATGGCCTCTTCTCTGTTGCTGTAGTCCGGCTTGTGCGTGTTGGCAAGATAGCCGATTGCAGCGGCAGCAGCAACGCTTGCAACGTAGGCAACAACCCTTTGGTTCATGTGCACTGGTATTGCCATGCTTATTAAGAAAAATTGCTGCGGCAAAACAGGAAATTTGCAGCAGGTGCAAGACCGGAATTGCAGACAGCCTGGAAAATATCCGGCAGCGTCTCAAAATTGCAGAAAACCTTCACAAAGGAAGGATATTCTGCGCCCGCCTCAGGATTGCCTTTTTGTCGTTGAGAAACTTCCCGTATTCCCCAAAGTTCCTGAATCCCGCGAGGAAGATTATGTTGTGTTTTCTGTCTATTGCATACACTATGTGCATGCCATGCCAAAGCGCCCTGAAGACATGGTAGCCATCCACTGTTTCCTCGAACCTGTGCAGGTGAGTGAAGTGCTCGTGCCTGCTGTCTGTCACGAGGGTTGTATCAAAACCCGGCGCATCTTTGCAGAAGTGCCTTGCCACAAAAACATCCCCTAAGGGCAGGAACTGTTCAAAGTGCATCATTTTAGGTAGGCAAACACTACAAAAATTGTTGCAGCCAGCATCAGGAGCAAAAGGACAGCAAGAACCCGTAAGTCTGCAAGCATCCTCTGGTACCTCCTGTCGTGGCTGTCTCTCCTGGAAAATATGTCCCTGACAAATCCCGCGCCAAGCGCCCTGTAGCCGAAATGCCTGTACTCTTCCCTGTGGTGCTTCGCCCTGTAGGCATACATCCGGATGCGCACTATCTTAAACACTATGTAGAAAACCGCCAGGGGCAGAAACGCAAGCACAAGCAGCCACTCCTCCATGGGACCACGTATGGAGCCGCATGGTATTAATGGCTTTCGGTTGCTGGCTGTGCATGGCAGGATAATGCCCATGCACTATTTCTTTGCGAAAACAGATTATGTCAATGAATGCTGTAATGCACTTTTCCGGGAACACCCGTTTCCATGAATTTTCAGGCCAATATTTGCCTGGGGCAGCAGGGTTTTTCCGCTCGTCCGGGAGTCAGGTGCGGCCTGCATGGAAGCTCATTTTACAAAAAGGGTCCGTCTTGTCCGGGAAAAAATGGGCATGACACCGGCCCCTGGCAATGCCTGCCCTGCGATGCCGCACAATTTATATATGATGGGGGTTTCGCAGGCCCGGGGTGATACCTTGAAAAAGCTCTACAGGTCAAAGAAGAACAGGATAATTGCAGGCGTATGCGGCGGCATAGGGGAGTATACAGGGGTTGACCCGACAGTAATCAGGCTCCTTGCGGTGTTTCTGACCATCATCTCTGTCGGTATCGGCATCCTTGGCTACATTGCTGCCTGGCTCCTCATTCCGGAAAGCCCGAAGTGAGAACGCCTGCTTCAGCGGATTTTTGGTTTCAATCTTGCGCCAGAGCCCAAAATGTTCGTTTCTGGCAGGGCTCAGCTGCCAACGAGTTTGGCTAATTGTCCTTTTTGTCCAAAGCAGGAAGCCTTTGAGGGATTTTGTCTCAGAATTATATGAGCCAAAGTGGCCGGGCTGGCTCAAACTCAAAGACATGCCTGGCGCAAACCGGACTGGATAGCGCTGGTTCTGGTTATTATCAGAGGCTTGAACTGGCCCTGGCTGGCCTGTCTTTCCCTGATTGAGGCAATCCTTGGGTCAGTACTATTCCTGCAGAAGATTGTGCACATACTTGTCGGTATCTCTGCAGCGTACACAGTATACTTTGCCTCCAAGAAGTAATTTCTTTTTCTGCAGCATAACGCCCGTGGTCAATGCTGCATTATGCACATTGGCTGCCAGAAGCCCTCCGGCTGCCCTATGCAAAACGTTAAATATGCAGCCAAAAGCCTTTCAGCCCATGCTCCGCCAGACATTTATCCACGTACCGGGAATCGGAGAAAGGGAGGAGCGCAGGCTCTGGAAGGAAAAGATCCTGACATGGGACGACTTCCTTCTAAAAGACTGCTCGGTGTTCGCGGAAAATGACAGGGAAGCAGTTAGAGCCTTTCTCAGAAGGTCTGCCCAGGCAGCCGAGGAAATGGACCACAGGTTCTTCTCAAAACTTCTTCCTGCAAGAGAGCACTGGCGCGTCTACAGGGACTTTGAGCCATGTTATCTGGACATTGAGACAACCGGGCTTTCCAGGAGCCGCAGCAGGATAACCATGATAGGCCTTCACACTTCAGGAGGCGACAGGCTGTTTGTCAACGGCAAGAACCTTGAAGAGTTTGAAGAGGAAATTGCCAGGCACAGGCTTCTTGTGACCTTCAACGGCCAGTATTTTGACCTGCCCTTCATAAGGGCGCACATGCCCGGTGCCTGTCTTGACCAGCTGCACATTGACCTTCGATGGCCCCTGAGAAGGCTCGGCTACACAGGCGGGCTCAAGAGCATTGAGAGGCAGGTTGGTCTCATGCGAAGCGGGAGTGTCAGGGACATTGACGGCCTTGCAGCTGTGCGGCTGTGGAAAAAGTACGAGAAAGGGGACAAAAATGCCCTGAGGCTTCTTGCAGACTACAACCTTGCAGACGTAAGGAACCTAAAAATCCTCTCGGACTTTGCATATGATGGCATGCTGCGTCAACTGTTCAAGAACCTGTAGGCAGAGTCGACTGCAGTGACTGCCTCGCCCACGCCGGTTATTGCCTGCTTGAACCTAAGGTCAGTCACATCGCCTGCAGCAAAGACTCCCGGGACGCTTGTCTCAGAATACCTGTTTATGACAATCTCTTTCTTTTCGTTGACCTTCACGCCCAAATCCTGGGCCAGCCCAGAAAGCGCCGTATGCCCTATGGCTATGAAGACACCATCGAGGAGAATCTCCTTTTTGCCGTTGTACTCGCTGTCAAGGACCACCCTGTCCGCAGTCTTCTCTCCCTTTATCTCTTTGACATTGGTGTTGTATATAATCTCTATCTTCCGATTGTCCTCGACCTGCTTGGCTATGACAGGCTCTGCCCTTATCTTCTGCTTTCGGTAGATAACATAGACCTTGCGTGCATAGCGCGAAAGCAGGAGCGCCTCCTTGGCAGCTGAGTCAGCACCCCCTACCACTGCCACTGCCTTGTCCCTGTAGATGTAGCCGTCGCAGAGCGCGCAGTAGTGAACGCCGTTGCCTGTGAACTCCGCTTCTCCTGCAACCCCAAGCTTCTTCCATTCTGTCCCTGTGGCGAACAGGACTGCGCGGGCCTTGATGCTTCCTTTTCGTGTCTTGAGTATGAAGGCATCATTCTTCTCCACAGAGGCGACTTTTTCCTCCTGGCTGTCAAAACCGTACTCCTGTGCATGAGCCTGCACCTTCTCAAAGAGCTCCCTGCCGCTTATCTTGGCAAAGCCAGGATAGTTTTCGATGGAGTCTGTAAGAATCAGGGTGCCGCCGAACGACTCGCCAAGCAATATTGTCTTAAGCCTGAACCTGCCTGCGTAAAGGGCTGCAGAAAACGCAGCTATCCCTCCTCCGACAATCGCAAGGTCATAAGTCATAGGCCCAGTGCGCTTTCAATCGCCGGCTTGTCAAAGCCGACTATCACCCTGCCGTCAATCTCAATGACCGGCACCCCGCGCTGGCCTGACTTCTGTATCATCTCGTCAGCAGCCGCTGCGTCCTGCGACACGTCGACATCCCGGAACTTAACGCCCTGGCTCTTGAGAAACTCCTTTGCCTTGACGCACCAAGGGCATGTCTGGGTTGAGTAAACAGTAACATCTGCCATAAACACCACCTCACGCTTTTGCCTTGCTCCTGCCTTCACGGTAGCCGCAGCGCTCACATAGCATCCGGTTGAAGTTGTCAACCTCAAGCCTCCTGCCGCAGCTCTTGCAGTATATTATCTTCTTTATTCCCTTTATTTTCTCAAATGTCACGACACCTTTTGCCATTTCCAACACCGCTGCTCCAAGCCGATAAGTTATTATGCTTGAAGAATTAAACTCTTTGTTTAAGTGGGGCAGGCCCGCTATTTATTAATTTTACGCAAATTCAGTATACACTTTTGGGCAATGTGCCAGGCCGGGTGGGCAGGCTGCAGACCAACAAGAACCTTTATAAACTCCGCATATGCCCCAGATTGCGATGGGGGAGGAAAAAAATGTTGTTATTGCGCCTGTGGGCGACCATATGGATGCGCTTTATGTGGGCATACGCGAGTTTCCGACTGAAAGGATAATCCTGATAACCCCTGAGAACAGGCACGACCTGGCAGTTGCTGCACAAAAGGAGCTTGAGAAGTTCAGGATACCTGTGCAGACTAAAGAAATCAAGGGCCATCTCTGGGAGGAGACTTTCAGGGCTGTATCGGAAATAAAGAGCATTGAAAAAGGCAAGAATCTTCTTATCAATGTCGGTACAGGCGACCGTGACACGCGCTGTGCTGCAACAAGCGCCGCATTTGTCAACGGGATAAGGGCGTTTGGGGTTGATGATGAGAACCGGGCTATGCTGCTTCCTGTGCTCAAATTCTCGTACTACAAGGTCATCACTGACAAGAAGATGAATATACTCAGGACAATCTACGGGAAAAAGGGCTGCTGCGCGTCGCTTGAGGAGCTTGCGGGTCTCACAGGCATGAGCCTGCCGCTCATAAGCTACCATGTAAACGGAACCCTCAAGTCAGAAGGGCTCAAACAGCTCGGCCTTGTTGAGACTACGGAGGAGAAGGGCAGGGTACGGATAATGCTGACTGTCCAGGGCCGCCTGCTTGTCAGGGGCCACCTGTCCCAGGAAGTATGACCTGTCTCATTGCGTGCCTTTCAACCGGGAAGGGCACCTGGTCTGAGGTCATGAACGTCATAAAAGGCGCTGAGTGGGAGGATATCTTTCTGATTACCAGCCCCTTTGCCAGGGAAAACCTGAGGATTGAGCTGCCTGTCAACTATATCATTGTTGACGAAAGCAGGCCTGTGACAGAACTGTCTGAACATATCCGCAGAAGCCTCGAGGGCAAGGTCAAAGGCCTTGAAGTCGCCCTAAACATCGCTTCTGGCTCTGGAAAAGAGCACACTGCAACGCTTTCTGCGATTCTCAGGCTGGGGCTTGCAGTCAGGCTCGTTGTGCCAGGGCCAGAAGGTATAAGGGAAGTTTAGCGCCTTGACATATATACCCTGAACCCGCCCTGTTTTGCCACTGCCTCGCAGTTGCCAAACACCTCTGCCATATTTTCTGACAGATGTTTGCCGCCTTTGTTGTGCCTTGCCACAACCTGAAGGAGGCCGTGCTTCCTGAGGTGCTCTCTTGACTCAGAAATGAGACGGAAGCAGACACCCTTGCCGGCCCTCTGGGGCGGGTTGAGCAGCACTGTGTCAAAAGTGCCTCTGACCCCTGCAAAGCCGTCAGACACAACAGCCTTGCCATGTATGCTGTTCATCTCCATGTTCTTCCTAGCTGCAAGCACAGCGCGCTCGTTGACATCAGCAAGGACAATGCTTATGCTGCGGGCCTTTGCAAGCGCCACACCAACTGCACCGTAGCCGCAGCCAAGGTCCAGGACCCTCCAGCCTTCCTTGACTTCTGCGCTCTTTATCAGGAGCTCGGTTCCTCTGTCAATTCTTCGTTTGGAGAACACGCCTGAGACAGATACAAGTGTTAGGTCATGACCAAGCAGCCTGACCCACAATGTCCTGGGCCTTGGGGCGCTGTCCTGCTGCTTTTCAAAATACTGGGTCATTTCATTATACCGTACATGCCGTACATGAACCTGTCTGCAGCCATGACAAGCTCTTCTCCAAGTCCGCTGATTGTTGCGCAGCTGCCCTGCACTGCCACAGAAGGCCCGCTCTCGTTTCGGTTGATGAATATCACTGCCTCCTCTGTGCTTTTGCAGTCTATCCTTGGCACGCCCATCTCAGTGCACGCGTCATGCTCAACAGTGCATGCTACCTGTATGTCCTTTGCGAAATGCACGACCATGGGCGGGGAAATCTCTGCGTTTGCCATAGTGACATAGGGGTCGTGGTTCTCCGGCCGCGGGTCAAATGTAATGTAAAAGAAGCTGTTCTGCTTGAAGGCCGTTATGTCGCCGCGGACAGGGATGTCCTCAAGCTCCCTGGGGCCGTGGCGAAGGGACACCTGCAAGAGGTTCTGTCCTTCCTGCGTCTGGGTATACCAGACATCATTGACCTTCCTGAACTCAAAGTAGTTGTAGGTGTAGGATTCCCCGCCGGCCTTTGGCTTTAGGACATATACAGCCCCTGCCAGGAGAATGAACAGGCTGATGAGTCCAAGTATTGCATAAAGGTTCCTGGCCATTTTCAGATAATTCCCAGCACAGCGTAGAGCAGCCGCTCTGTAAACAGCGAAACATCATACCTGTCAACTGAGTTTGCCACAAAGCAGTTGCCTGACTCATTTATTCCTGAAGTGTCTGACTCTGCGAAATATATCACTGGCACGTATGCTGTTGCGTTTTCGCAGGTTATTATGGGAAACCTGCTGTAGTCCCCTGTGTTGTCAGTGGTTCCCACCACAATATACCTGCCAGCGCCTGAAAGCACAGTTTCCATCCTGACCCTTGCCTCCTCAAAATCAGAGACAAGCCTGCCAGGGTCAAATGTCAGGTAGTACATTTTTGCATCCCTGAGCGCTCCTGATGCTGTAATGTTTATTGCGTCCAGCTCTGACGGATGGTACGAAAATCCCTGGTACGTGCCCCCCACCTGGGTGTACCACAGGCCGTTTTTGCCCGTGAACTGCGCTCCGTTGTAGTCCTGCCTGCCCTCTCCTTCCTGCGAGCCCCAGAGGTATCCCATGCCTGAGAGGACCATTATTGCCACTATGAATATGCCGACTGCGTTCTTCTTCCACTGCTTCGCTTTCCTGCGCCTGCGCATAGCTTTCGTGTAAAAGCGGAGCCTTTAAATATTTTGCCTTGGAGTCTGCCTGCAATGAAACAGGCTCTTCTCCTTGGGATACAGAAGGCGATTGAGAGGGAAAACGACTCGTACAGCCATTACCTTTCCATGGAAAGGCTGGCCAGGACTCCCAACCAGCGCCAGCTTTTCTCAGGCCTTGCAGTTGAGGAGCTCAGGCACAGGGCGCTGCTTCGCGAAGCGCTCCTTGGCGCAAGTATAAAGAAGGCCCTTGCAAAAAAATCCTGGGAGCACGAGCCTGACCTGAGGGCAGGTCTGTTTGTGACAGCCGAGACAGCAGGCCTGGCAGATGCGCTGCAGAGGGCTATCCAAAGGGAGGGCGAGAGCATCGCCCACTACAGGAGGCTGCATGAGGCGGCAGGCGACCCTGAGCTTGCAGAGCTCTTTCTCATCCTGCAGAGGGAAGAGGAGGGGCATGCAAGACAGCTCTCCCATGAGCTTGAAAGGATGTGAATGTGGCTGCTCTTTTTTCCCGGTCAAAAGAAAAACGCTACCATGAGAATGCCCCAATTAGCTTTGGCTTCACATTGTTTGCCGTCCTGTTGCTTGCTTCATGCAGGCAGGCAGACTCAGACCCGTGTCTTGAGACAGGGCAGGACAGGATACCTGAGGAATGCTTCATCAGCGACCTGGATGCCAAGGACAGGGAGGCAAACATCACTGATACGAGCCGCATGAGATACGTGTTCAACGAACTGAACGAGTCTTTCCTGCGCGCAGCCAACCGCACCCTTCCGGTTGTTGCAATCCACCTTTCAGACCGTTCAAGAGAGGAATGGCGCTACGACCAGAAGTTCTATGTGAAAGGCATAGAATATTTTGAGGCGTATACTGCACTTGAGGAAATACTCAATTCCCATAAGATTCCGTTTGTTGAGCTTAGCGATGCCGAGATAGAGTCCGGCCAGCTAATGACTGACAGCAGCACTGTCCGCTATCCAATTCTTTTCAGCCTGAACAATGAAGTCGTCTCAAAGGAAGCAGTTGAGCAGATAAGAAGGTATGTCAGCAGCTCAGGGACTGTGTTTTTTTCGTACAATTCGTTTACCAGGCTTGCAGAGGAACCAGGGCCCAGGGCTCCAAAAGACTGCTTTGTGTTTGATGAGCTGGGTCTTTACTGCATGCATGAAAGCAATACTATATACTCGGACACGCTTGAAAAGCAGAGAGACCATTATATTGTTAGGCACATACCCACTGGCGAGCTCGCGTGGCGCATGTCGCTGTACAGGACCACGCCATTCCACAGTTTTCTTGTGGGCTCACGCAGGGAAGACACTGTTCTTGCCCTGGGAAAGATACTGGAGAGGAAGTGGTCGTTTCGCAATATCCTGGAAGGCGTTTCAGGGATAATAACCTACAAGTACAACGAGACTCAAACTGTCAACACTGCTCTTGTCCCCCTGGGCAACGGCAGCTTCATTTACAACAGCCAGGTGAACCTTTTTTGGGGCAGGTACCAGGGCGAGCCCGCAATACCCGGGGCGGTGATGGCGCTTGAGTCAATAAGATGGGCTTTCAACAGAACCCTGACGCCGCTTGTCGAGATAAGGCCCTGGGGGGAATACGATGCGGCGTTTATGCAGAGGTTTGACGTTGAGGTTGAGTACCCTGTATTTGCGGAAATTTTCACAAAGGTGCTTGCTGTCCTGGACAGGTACAGTGCCAGGGGGGTTTTCTATATAGTGGCTGACCAGGGACGCAGGGGCGCCTACGAGGACGGTTTTGAGTTTGTCAAAATTACTGATGCGCCTGTATCCATGCTGATACAAAATGCACAGAGGCTCGGGCATGTCATAGGCAGCCATTCCACCTGGCATGTGGGGCCTGATTTTGAAAGCCAAGGGGAGGCAATCTTCAACATCAACAATTCCCTTGACATGTTCGAGCAGGTTCTTGGAAGCCGGCCGGACGAGTGGGTTGCTCCTGCATTTGGCGCAAATTTTGACAGCTCGCTGCAGATACTGGAGATGCTTGGCATTAAGACAACAGGAGACCAGAAAATAGGGTATCTGCCGCATTTTGCGCTCTCTCCTGAAAAGGAAGGCCACCACTACGATGTTCTCCAGGTCCCCACATCCGACTATTTCCACAGCGCATTTGAGAACAAGACCGCCCTTGCCACAATCCTTGAGCACCACAACAGCGAGTCT
>CAZFZC010000017.1:4285-11937 GCA_964523155.1 uncultured Methanosarcinales archaeon | reverse complement strand
CATCAGGGAAAGCAGGCCCCTGAGCCTCACTGCAGCATGGTTTGTGCCTATGAATATCACTGCAAGCAGGGCAAGCGCGTAATAGAGCAGGTCCGCAAGCAGTATGTAGTGGAACCTTGGTATCACAAAGCTCTGCCTGATGCTCTGCCATGTTTTCTTCCAGTATCTCAATTGCACACCTCACTAAGGGTTCCTGCAAGCTTTGAGCATCTTGGCGCGCCCTCGTCAAGGAAATGCAGGCACACCTCGTCAAATCTGCAGTACTTGTCCTCTTCGCAGTCAAAAATCATATCATCGCCTGCCTGGCCTGCATAGAGCATCTCAAATATCTGGCCGTAGCCGACCTGGCCCTTCTCCTCCCAGAAGCCGCGGCTGTCCATGCTGTCGCATGAGTTGCGAAAGTAGAGCCGCCACTCAGGATTTGCCTTGTCGCCGATTATCTTGACAGTGGCCTCATAGCGGTAGAGGGTCTCTGTAATCTCGTCAACCTCGCCAAAGACTATTCCAGTTCGGATGTCATTATAAAACTTGTGCTCAAGCTCAGTCTCCCACTTGGACTTTGGCACAGGTATCCCGTGCATCTTTGTCTTGTAGTTTGTCTCTGACTTTCTCAGCCTGTCCCCGCAGACAATGCTAAGGAACCTGCTCGGCGGGCCGAGGAGGTCTTCAAGGTATGCGCCAAGGATGTCAGAGACTGCAGAGCGCGTGCGCGCGTCCAGCTGGCTGTATGCCCGCTCCCTGGCCTCATCCACTTCATTCATGCAATTGTCGCCGTAGTTTGCACTGCAGTCCTTTGCTGCCGAATCCCTAAGTCCATCCGCAGCACCCTCAACATCCTTTATACCGTCCTTGTCTGTTCCTGTGGCTTTCATGTATTCGTCCTTGCTAATTTTCTTTCTCTGCCCGTTCGCATCCACAACATAATAGTCATTGTATATGGTGCCGGGATTAATTATGTAGGTCTTGTCGTCTGCTACCTTGGTACTAATCTCGCCAGAGAGGTAGTTCACATTGTAGTCCATGTTGTTTTTGTTGAAACTAAATGAGTCCCCTGCCGAGTCTTTATAAGTTACCCCATACTTATTCTCTGCCGCAGGAACATCAGTATTTTTCGCAGCATCCCAGTCTGTCTGTGCCTGCTGCATTGATGCTGCCTGCTGCTCCGAAATCTGCTTAAGCTCAGCCTCGCGCGCTTGCTTGTTGGGGCCAGTCACTTTGTAGCTTTTGATGTGTTGTGTCTTTGTGTCATAAGTTATCTCTTCCGTTACTTCATTTTCTCCCTGATAGTATGTTGTGGATACTTGGGTAGTCCAGTCTGTACCGTCAGCTTCTGGCGTGACTGTTGTTGTTTCAACAACCATGTCCTTCTGGCTGACAGATGTGCTCTTGGCTGATATTTTTGTCACGCTTTGTGCGCCGCCATCTCCTGTTGTCTGCACAACCGAAGGCACAGGCTTTCCATTTTCGTATGTTACGTCGCCAATTGTCACAGGTTCATTTGCAGTGTACCTAAAATCAGTTGCAACCCTTATTACCTTGTTATTGTTTATTGTTGTCTGGCTCACAGGCTTGCCAGCAGAGTCAAATATTGTATAAGTGTTTTCGTCATCGGAGAAATCGATTTTAGTTTTTGGGTTTTCTCTGATTTGTGTGTAATGCTCATAGGATACTGTCCGAGGTGTTTTGTCATCCTGGTATGTTACAACTGTTGGTGCGTTTGATTCAGTTGTTGCTGTAAGTTTGGTTGTGCCTGAATAGGCTTTCGCTACATTGGTTTCTCCTGGGACGAGTATGTCCACCCCCCCGGAATACGAATGCAGGGCGAAATTGCTCGGTATGGCGTAAGTGGTTTCGCCTATTTTGACACACGTTGCTTTACCGCAGGCCTCAACTGAAAAGGAAGTTGCCTTTTTCAAATTATCCTCTGTTAGGGTGGGTTGTTTTATCGCCGTCATCCCTGTCGGTGTATCCGCCCCAAACTGCAGCGCAACTGCAGCAAGCACAGTTATTCCTGCTACTGCTGCGAGTATCTGCGTCCAGCTCCTTTGGGAATTGCCTGCCCTATCCATCCTTATCCTCTGTCTTAAACGGGTTGCTCACGATATAATCCTTGTAAATCTTCTCGAGGTTGTCAATTGTCTGTGCAAGCAGCAAAAACCAGCCGATTGTTCGGTACAGCCGCGCAAGCATGCACACGTTCTGGCTTGCCTTGGCAGCGTCTGTCGCCTGGTTGCATTCGCCCAGCCTGAATACCTTCTGCTCTATCACGTATGTCGCCAGCTTGACCAGATACTGTTTCAAGAAACTGTCAACCAGGTACCAGAACTCGCCCAGGACATGGATGCACACCTGGCTTGAGTAGTAGTGGTCGCACTCGCTCACATCAGTCCCGCGCGTTGCAGCAACATTCATGCATATGTTGTATGTCTCAATGACAGCCCTGTAGGCTTTAAGCTTTGCGAGTATACCTGTAAGGCACGGCGGCATGCATACTATGGCAACAAACAGCTGGTTGAACGGGCTGAATGACACTGTAGGCACATAGCTTGCGCTTTTCTCTGCTGCCTGCTGGGGCGTCTGGCCTGGAAAGCTCGTCTGGTAGCCGTTCTCAGGCATCTTGAGCCTGTCCCAGATAACCTTGTCTGCATACTTGTTCAGCGGGATATTGCTGTCCCAGAGGCGCGAGCATTCCTCGCACAGAACCCAGTCGCACCAGAATCCAACGCTAACCAGCGACTTTGAAGAGCCAGGGAGGGCGCCCTCTGCCTGATAGACATCCCCCTTGTATTCTCCGGGCCCGTACCACAGCTTGTCAAGCAGCTTGAACTTTGAAAAACACTCGCTTGGCCCTGCGTGCTGCTGGTAGAACATGTACACAAAATTCACAAGCTGGCACACGCCGGACAGTATCTGCTTTATAAGCTGCATGAGGCTGCATATGGGTGTCATCCACTTTGTCCACCATTCAATGCCATCGATAAGGTTGCTGAGCTGCTTGTGCGCGTTCTTCTTGTGGTTTATCTTGTCTATTGCTGTCGTGTCAGGCGTGGAAAAGAGCTTGTCGGTGAGCTTCACCTCGATTGTCGCATTCACTGTCTCGTCAGGCTTAAACACCCTGCCCCTTGCATACCCCGCCTGTATGACGTAGCCCTCGCAGACAATCCTGACAGTGGATGCATTTCCGACAGCGCCCTTTGCCTGCTGGGGGATGTTTATGAGGATGTACTTGTCGCTCTTTGCCCTGTCAGGATAATAAAACTGGTCCCTTATGGGATAATCCTGGCCGCCTGTGCTGTTGGCACTCGTCCCGTTTTGCAGTACCAGTGTTCCCTTGCAGCCTGTTATTGTGAATGCATGGACATAGCTTCCGCCGCCAACAAGCGCAATTCCCGCCCGAGCAATGGTGCCTGAGCTGCTCATCCAAAGGAAATTCCTGTTTAATTTGTCTACGTCATAGACATCGGCCTCTTCCTCCCAGTAGTTCACGGCCCTCTCAGTTATGCCTGCTGAAAATATCTTGCCGTACATGCCGTGGTCTGCAGAGTCCGCCCTGTTGCCGGCATTGTCATATACCACAATGTTGAGCCGGACATCGCCGTGCTTGAGGCTTCCTGAATATTCCCAGGCGCACTCGTACAGCCCGGGCTCAGTCTCTATACAGGAGCCTGCTGAATAGTTCTCTCCCGAAAAAAAGTCCCCGAAATCCGCAAGAGCAGACGACAGCCCCGAATGCTCCTCCCTGACCATGGCAATGACTGACACAACATCGCCGTCAATAAGTATGTCAAGCCCCGTCCCTATTGGCGTGATGTTGATGCTTTCAACCTTTGGCGCCACGCTGTCGTAGTAGAAAACCTGGCTTGCCACGCTTCCCGCGCCGTAGCTGTTCCCAACGTCATCAGTAAGCTTTGATACTGTTAAGGGCACCCGGGTTCCCGACGCTGTGCTCACCCTGAGGTTCTTCCACGTGCACACCCAGCCGTCTGTGCACCCGGTTGCGCGCACGCCTGCACCCAGGACATTAAGGTAGGCATTCTTCTGGTCCATTCCGCTTTCTGCCTCGGTTATGGCCATTGTTACATTGTTTACCTCCCTGAGGTACTTGGTGCTGCCGTTGCCATAGCCGCTGTCAATGGAGGTGACAACCGGCCCTGTCTCATCAAGCGTAAGCCCCCCGCCGCCTGTTGCAGTGGCAGTGTTTCCCGCGTTGTCAGCCGCGACAATTGCAACAGAGCCGTCTCCGCCTGTGACAGAAACCTGCCAGGTGCAAAGGTAGATGCCGCCGGACTCAGTGCAGTCGCCCTCAATGTTTGCCGCGTTCTTGTTCAGCCCTGTAAGGTTCGCAACAACTGACTGAACCCCACTTTCTGCGTCAGTGACATTAACCCTGACTGTGGCTGTGAATGATTTCTTTCCGTAGTGAGTTACAGCAGTTCCGCTTGAATCAATAATCTGCACCTCGCCTATCATGGGCGGGATGGAATCAAAGAAAACTTTGTCGCACCTGCTCTCCTCCAGGCCGCCCGCATCCCTTGCAACGATGCAGAGCTTTGACTCCCCCTCTGTAAACGAATGTGTCAGGTTAATTTCACCCGAGGCGCTGCAGCCTGTAACGTTCTCTGCCGCCCCGGCCGGCGTGCCGTTAAGCGTGAACTCAACAGCCCCAAGGCCGATGCACACAGCCCCGCAGCTGCTGCACGCGCTGTCCTGGACAGAGTAGAGAATCCCGAATGTCTGCTGCAGCCCCGCCGGATGCTCGAACTTTTTTATGGAAGGCTTGGTGTCGTCAACATAGAACGAGCCTGCCTTTTTGTCCAAGAGGACAAAGTAGTCATTATAGAGCTTTACCTCAAAGTCGTTTTTTGCCGCAGGCCACTCCCTGCTGCCGGAGTCATAATGGCACAGTGTGTCTGACGCGTTTGTCGCGTTTGTGCCGCAGGACGTGAACCCATCATCAACTGTCCCGGATACAAACCTCAGGTTGTTCTCTGTCACGCTTATGTTGCCCTCAACCGGCACAGCCACCTGGAAACTGCCGCCTTTTGTTATAACCTCGTCATACACTGGCTCGCCAAGGCTGCCAAACGCAATGCTTACGTTAAGAGGTATGGTAAGAACCAGCCATATAAGGAACACGGCTGCCTGCTTCCTAAGTCCCATCTTCCACCCTCGGCAGAACCCGCGCATAGTTTAGCTCAGAGCACCTCTGCCTGTGCCCCAGCGGCGCGCCGACATCCTCAACCACCAAAGGCGGCCCCTCGTCAAACACCGTGAACACAACTGTATCGCCAAAAGCCAGGACATCCTCGTCAACAGTCCAGTTGAAAAGAGCACCTCCTGTGTATACAGTAGGCAGGAGGACGTCCTCATCCGGGTAGGTTATTGTTTTCTCGCTCATAGGCCCGTCGGGAACAGTCATCTCCTGGCTGTCCCTGGGAATTGTCATCTCGCCCTCATAGGCCTCGTTTCGCACAAGCATTATGTCAGCCTGGTATGTCCCGCGCGCAAGCCTGATTGTGCTCTCCTCTGTTGGCTGGTAAAAGCTAATGGCAGGCGAGGGAAGCTCCCCGTTCTCCGGGTCAAGCTTTGTCAGGCGCAGTATTGCCTTCTCATAGTTTGCCAGGTTGCCGGCCGGCTGGGCAGGGCTGCAGGCAACAACACGCTCATCCTCAAGCACAACCCCTGCCGCAGGGTCACTCTCAGCAGGAGGCTTCACAGGCAGCTTTTCCACCTCAAGCGCAAGCTCATAAACCGGGTCAAGCACAATGTCCATTTCCTTCTCCTCACTGACAGTCGGGCCGATGAACTGCTTCTGGGTAAGGTAGTTTTCGTGCTTGATGGTCATTATGCCGCCGTCGTGGCACTGGGGAAAGGCTGAGCTGAACCGGCCCCTGGTGCTCTGGCCGATGAAGCACTCGTCTGCAAACGAAGACACATTGGCAACGCTTCCGTCGGAATTGTAGGCATAGGACATCTTTGGCCCGCACTGGTAATACACCATGACATTATCAGGCCTTCTTCCTGACGTGTCCCTTATGCGAAGGGTGACGTTTGCAGAGAGGTACTGCTTCCTGTCGCACTCGCTCCTTACGAGAGACTCGGGGTTTTTTCCAAACACGTCGCTGTATCTCACCCTGGGAAAATTATCCTTGATGACCACCTGCATAGGGTACTGGAAAATGTACGGCCTGCCGTCAATTATGCTTTTCTCGTCTGTAATCTCGACAAGCACAGGGTGCTTGATGTTGTAGCCGAACATGTACTCAAACATGCACACCTGGGCAAAGAGCATGTCAATCTCAAAGCTGTTTGGCTCAAGAAGCCCCAGCCCACCAAAGTCAAGCTCCAGGGGAAAGCTGTCGCGGAACAGAAAATTCACCCTGGCCCCTTCATACGGGATTTCCGAAACACTGTGCACCATGCCTGTGTATATGCCCTGGCGCATGTCCTGTTCATCGCCCAAAGCGACCACAGGCTCAAAGCTTGTCCCCTCGACATGCAGGTAGGGGATGTTTGCCGTCAGAACCTCTTTCATGTCCTCGTACACGTTTGGGTAAACCCAGAACACTCGCTCATAGCAGGGCTTAAACTCAAGGCCCCCGTACATTGGCGGAAGGTAGTCTGAATCCACCCTGGAATAGATTGTCAGAAGGTTCATTGTGTTTCTCTCAAGGAACACAGTATCCATCTCATAGTCGCGTATGTCCTTTGCGAGCCTGTAGACAAACCCAAGGCGCACCGGCAGGAGAGCGAAGAACTCATCCATGTCATAATGCGTGCCATCGGGCCTATATATCCTCAGGGGGTAGTGAAGCTCTAGTGAAACTGCTGTGTCGCTTATGCTTGCATCCGCAGCCGGGCTATTCTGCGGCCTCACATCAAGCTTCTGGTCCTTAAAAACCAGAAAGCCGGCTGTGCAGTTCTCAACCTGCCTGGAAACATAGTCCTCTATCTGCCACTCAATTGAGCTGTCGCCGTCGTAGCTCTTGTGAAGGGGCGGCATTTCGGTGTCATCAAGGCCGGATGGCTTCTGGTAGTACCAGTACGGCAGCAGCAGGTTTCCCCTGTACATTGCAAGGTACTCGGAATTGAACGGGTCAAGAAGCGCACTGGCTGCCAGGGAGCGCTCAACAGTGATGTAGCCCGCCTGCTGGCCAAGAAGCCTGACTGCGTCCGCAGCTGATGTGCGCAGGCATTCCTGGACATAGTCAGCAACAGGGTCAGTAGGTGCATCTACATTAACAGGGGCCTCCTGCATCAGAAACACAAGGAGCGCTGCAGTAGCAAGCACAATAAGCCCGGCAAGAAGAAAGACTGAGACCTGCGCCTTATAGAAACCTCTACCTCTTTTGCTGAAATTTCCTCCCACTGTTGCTTTTTCCTTCCTTATATTAATTTAAATACTTTGCGGTTTGCAGCGCTGATTGGCGTCAGTACCTGTGTGCGTCAAGCAGGAGGTATTACCACTGGACAAAGAGCAAAAATCCGGCAAAAATCATATAGCAAATACAGTTTGCTGTGCAAATGAAGAAGCGCCTGGCAACAAAATTTTGGCTTGGCCAGCCTGGCCGGGCCCGAGGAAATGCCTCAAATCTGGGATGCAGGCAGTAAACATTCAGAATTCTCTTTGAGCGGCTGCCCGAAGAACAGAT
>CAZFZC010000017.1:0-4275 GCA_964523155.1 uncultured Methanosarcinales archaeon | reverse complement strand
AAGTCTTTGCCTGATACATGGACACCCACCCAAGCCATCCGCTGGGAAAATAGCTCACCCTGTGCAATAGCACCAGTCCCTCTGGCCCCCGGCGACATAAGAATTTGTTAAACAGGCCCAAGCAGCTGCTTGATGTCAGGCACATGGTCAAGGTATATGTGCATGGTAAGCGAATAGAACATTATCTTGCCCGGAACAAGGCCTGCTTTTTTGCAGATGTACTTCTGCAGAATGCTCAGCTGGTAGAGGGTTGCGGGAAACCCGATGAAGCAGTTGTTGTTCCTGATAATGCCTGTGACATTCAGTTTTTTTTCATAAAGCTTTACCCATATTCCGGTCAGGCCGGGCATCTCTGTGCTGATGTCAGAGTGGGAGTCCTTGAGAGGGTTCCAGAG
Organism: uncultured Methanosarcinales archaeon; assembly: GCA_964523155.1. Classification (GTDB taxonomy): domain Archaea; phylum Nanobdellota; class Nanobdellia; order Woesearchaeales; family DSVV01; genus CAYXZQ01. Next base: position 3,880 of record CAZFZC010000017.1, on the reverse strand, counting down.
GTTTATGTAGAGCCTTCTTGTCATCTTGTGCTGCCTGTCCTTAAGCAAAGGTATCACAAAATCATCAACCTGGTTTAGCTGTTCTGAATAGTTGAATATCCGCTGGCCGTAGGTGTACTTGTAGGAATGCGGCTGCTTTTTCTGGAGAAAGACGGACTTTATCTCCTCTAGCGACGGGTAGAGCCATTTCTCGCTCCTTGAGAGGACCTTGATTGGCTCTGTAATGTCATCATGCGCCCTGACAATCTCGTGGCTGACATTCTGCACCTGCCGAAACCGCCTTGCAAGCTCATCAGAGAAGTCCGTGCCCCTGCCCATGACAAGGCTGATGCCGTCCTTCCATGCGTCCATTGATGTGGCAGAAACCAACTCAGGCATTGGCACCACCCACGAAATCATCAAGCCTGGCATTGAACGCGCCGGATTTTGAGCCAAAATCATAGCAAATCAGGGGCAGCCGGTACCCCCAGAGAAGATGGTCGAGTTCGCGGAATATTTCCGAAGGCAGGCCCTGCGCCTGGCGCACAAACCTCATCCTGTCGCCACCGTCAAATATGTTGACAATTTCCTCCTTGGCGCGAAGCTGCTCCCGAACCGGCCTCTGGGTAAGGTTGCCTATCCCTGCCACAGCTGTCTTTTTCCAGTCCTCCCTTGATAGGCTACTGCAAAAGCCTGAGAACGCGCAAGAGAATGCGACGAGAAAGTCTGAAGGCATGCCGCATGCCCTGTAGATGGTGCTTTGTGTAAGGCAGAAGTCATGCACCTCCTTTCGCACGCTTTTAATCAGCTCAATCACAAAGCTCTGGTCCAAGTCCTTCTGCTTCCAGCCGTAGTTCCAGAAGCGTATGTAGTTTCTGCAGCCCCTGAACATGTCTGGCGCGCCTGCGGGGTTAAGCTTAAGTAAGGCGCGGTACTGGCCTGACTGCGCCCTTTGAACACTGCTTGCATAAAAAAGGGTTTTCAGGATGTTTCCGATAAGCCTTCGAAACTGGGTTATGTTTGAGTGCCTCTGGAAATATGCCCTGACATCCACAGCAATGCTGCTTGAGGCAACAGGTATGCAGGCTGCATCCTCGCGCGACTTGAAAAACATCCAGTCTGTGCCTGACAGCGTGTAGGGTCCTGCCCTGCCTATTATCACAGGGGGCTGGTGGAGCTTCTTGTTTTTTATGTAGAGTGTCTGCCTGGCGGCCTGATGCAGCCCAAGGACTTTCTCAAAAAACCCCTGGTATTTCCTGAAATCCTCGGGTGTTGTCTCAAAAACAGCAGTAATCTCGTTCTGGCTGTGCCGAAAAAGCTCCTCCAAAAAAAGTGTTACAGCGCTCTCGTTGAGAATGTTTTTCACGTCAATTATCAGCGTTGCCCCCTTGTCAAAGTCCTCGCAGCCTCGCCGAAGCTCGTATATAAACTCCCTGTGGCTGTTTGCCCCCGATGACTGGATAAGGATTTCGCTGTTGTTTATGCCAAGCACATCATTAAGGTCAATGAACAGCTCCCCGGCCGCCTTGCTGATTTCCTTGAGGCTTTCAATCTTGTGGGCATTAAGGATTACTGAGTTCAGCCGGCTCGTCCATGTCTGCGGGTCATACCTGTGCACAATCCCCTGCTTCTCAAACCCGTCAATAGGGGTTGCGGGGCTTGCGGGCCTGCTGATTACTATTCTCCTCCTGCTTCCAAAGACAAGCTCCTCGCCCTCCTGCAGGTTAAGCCTGAAGTACTTCATGCCCTTGTTGCCCTGCCTGGACTGCACAATGACACTGTCTGCTGCAAGCCTGCCGAGGTGGTAGAGAATTCTCCTGTGCAGCATGGCCCTGCGCTGCTTCTGCCTCTTCTGGCTTTCCTTGTCGCCAAAGTCAGCAGCCTGCCCCATCTGGCGCAGCTCCTCACCATACAGGAGGTCAACAAGCAGGCTGGTGCTTATGTCAGCATCCGGGTTCTTGCGCATTATGCGCAGGATCTCATATTCCTGTGCGTGCATTATCAAGTAGTAGTAACAAGTATATAAATATTTTACTGTCTGTTTCAGGAAAATTGGGCTGTTGGGCTGTGTTTTTAAATGTTTCAGGACAGTCCTGAAACATTCAGGAGTTTATGCACTAATAGGTTTATATCTTTCAGCTGCCTATACTTATTGCGGGGGCAAATGGAGCTTACAAGCAAAGACCTGGTAATCATAAGCCATTTCAGGCGCAATGCCCGCAGGAATCTGACTGACATATCCAGGGAAACGAGGGTTCCGGTTTCAACGCTTTTCACCTGGCTCCGGAAATTTGAAAGCTCTGTTATCAGGAGGCACACATCCATAGTTGACTTTGGAAGGCTTGGCTACAATAACCTGGCCAAGATAATGATTAAGGCTGATGCCAAGAGCAAGAGGGAGCTTGGTCAGTACCTCTCCAGGCAGCCGCAGCTAAACTCGGTCTGCAAAATCACCAACGGCTACGACTATCTTGCAGAGGGTGTTTTCAGAAATTTTGCTGACCTCGAATGCTTTGTGGAATCCCTTGAAGAGAACGTAAAGGTGCGCAAAAGGGAGGTGTACTATGTCCTTGAGGACCTAAAGCGCGAGGAATTCCTCTCTGACACCCTTACAACAGACGCAGCGCGCTAGATTACACATCTATGTTTTTTGCCAGAAGCGCGTTCTCCTCAATAAACTGCCTTCTTGGCTCCACCTGGTCGCCCATAAGAACCGTGAAAGCCTCGTCAGCTGCAACCGCATCCTCGACAGTTATTTTTTTTAGGCGCCTGTTCAAGGGGTTAAGCGTGGTCTCCCAAAGCTGTTCGGGATTCATCTCGCCAAGCCCCTTGTATCGCTGCACAGCCAGGTTGTCCTTGCCAAGCTCCCTTACCCTGGAGTAGAGCTCGCTGTCATTGTAAAGGTAGAAGACAGCCTTTCCTTTCCGCAGCATGTAAAGCGGCGGCATGGCCAGGTAAAGGTGGCCTTTGTCGATAAGCTGGGGCATGTATCTGTAGAAGAATGTGAGGAGCAGGCAGGATATGTGCTGGCCGTCAACGTCTGCATCCGTCATTATGATGACCTTGTGGTAACGCAGTTTTGTTATGTTAAACTCCTCGCCTATCCCTGTCCCAAGGGCGCTGACAACAGTCGTTATCTCGTTGTTCATGAGAATCTTGTCAAGCCTGGCCTTCTCCACGTTGAGGATCTTGCCCTTGAGCGGAAGAATCGCCTGAAATTCGCGGCTTCTGCCCTGCTTTGCGCTCCCCCCTGCGCTGTCGCCCTCCACAATGAATATCTCTGATTTTGCAGGCTCGCGCTCCTGGCAGTCCGCAAGCTTGCCCGGAAGGCTCATGCTGTCAAGCACGGATTTCCTGCGCGTAAGCTCCCTTGCCTTGCGCGCAGCTTCCCTGGCATAGCTGGCTGAGACAACCTTGCCGACAATTATACGCGCGTCTTTCGGGTTCTCCTCAAAGCAGCGGCCCACTCCCGCGCTGATTGTGCTGTCAACAATTCCCTTGACATTGCTGTTGCCAAGCTTGGCTTTTGTCTGCCCCTCAAACTGCGGGTTGTGAAGCTTGACTGAAACAACCGCAGTAAGTCCCTCACGGATATCGTCACTGGAAAGCTTTGCGCCCTTGAGCAGCCCGTTCTTCTCTGCATAGCTGTTCATAAGCCTTGTCATCGCAGTCCGAAACCCCGAGAGATGGGTGCCGCCGTCAACAGTGTTGATGTTGTTTGCAAACGTAAATAATGTCTCCTGATACCTGTCGTTGTACTGCAGGGCAATCTCAACATGGACGTTGTCCTTCTCGGCCTCAAAGTAAATAGCGTCGTGAAGGGCTGCCTTGTTCTTGTTCAGGTACTCAACAAAGCTTTTTATGCCCCCGTCGTATCTGAAGCTCTTTTCCTTGCTTTCGC
>CAZFZC010000016.1:0-12125 GCA_964523155.1 uncultured Methanosarcinales archaeon | reverse complement strand
TTTGGGCATGTGCCCTGAGCATATCCATTGTAGCGCTGTCAAGGCGAATGGCAATTTCACTGGCAGGCATTTTCACACCCGGACACCATGCAGGTTTAATAAAGCTTTTGGCGCAGCCATGCAATGACGCCCGCCTCTCTGGCAAACCAATTTGCCCCACAATCTTAAACGCAGATTGACAACCAAGAACCCCAAAGCCTGGGGTATGTCATCATAAATCAAAAAATATATATAAATTCCAGGGGAACCACTACTGGATGGTTTTCGGACGCATAAGAAAGAGGTGGCATTTCCTGCTAAAGCCACAGTATAAGCCGGGCAACAGGAAAGGCGCGTTTGAGGATGCTCTGAGCGAATACCTCATACTGCTGATAGTTATGTCTGTGCTGACAGGGGCTGCGGTTTTCGCAGCAAACACCCTCAAATCCCTTTATTACGGAATTTTCTTTGATGCAGGCATCAACTACTGGAACATGCTTAACTACTCGTTCGGCCTGGCAAGCGGTGCAGTGTTCTTCTGCTTTTTTGCAGGGACTTTTCTGGTTTTTCTTGCAAGCATTGCATTGCGCCCCCTTGTCAGGGCAAAATACGTTCAGCTGCTTGAAATGATGTTTATGGCGCTCAGCCCTGTTCTGCTGTTTGCCTGGGTGCCTGGGCTGTGGCCAGCACTCCTGCTTTGGTCAGGGGTGATTTTTGTTGGCATCCTGAAGCAGGGAGGAAAGTAGGATGGCAGGCCAGCCGGGCAGAAAGACAATAATTGCCGTTGCGGTTGTACTCTCCATAGTGCTTTATATGTCAGGAGTGCTCTCAGGTCTGTACGCAAAGAAGATTATCGAGAGAAACACGCAAAAAGACCTTGGAGAGCTTAAGCAGGAAACACAGAAAAACCTGGACTACATCCGGCAGGACACCCTCGAGCAGACAAAAACCCTTGAAGAGCACATTTTCTTTCTCAATGAAAACCTAAAGAGCCTGCAGGCAGAGCAGCTTTTCCTTGACACGCTCTCCTACGAAAAACGCTGCGAGTTTTTCCGGATTACGATGGATGACCTTTTTGCTGAGCTAAGAAAATTCTGGAGCGTGCTGCCGTACAGGATTGAAGAGTTTGAAAGGGAAAGCGAGCTTTCGCCCGAATACCTGGCGCTGAAAAAGGAATACACGCAGCTGTCTCTTCGCACCTGGGTTGTTGCACGCAAGAGCCACATTGAGTGTAGCAGGAGAATTGTCCACGGGCTGCATTTCTACAGCAGGAACTGCACAGGGTGCGTGTCCCAGGGAGAGGAAATCGATGTGTTTTCGGAGAAAATGCAGACAGTCGGTGTTGATGTTGCGCTTTTCACAATTGACGCTGAGTCGGACAGCCCGTTCCTTAGGCACCTGCTGAGCTTCTACGGGATTGAAAGCCTGCCTGCAGTAATTGTGAACGACAGGATATATCAGGGCGGGGTTGTAGCATGGGAAGAGCTTGTGGAGGGGCTCAATGAAAGTCTCAGGAAAACTTAAGTCTGCGTTCCTTATTGCTGCCATAGGCATATTCATGGCCTTTGCAGCACTGACATTTGCGGGAAGGGAGATGGAGAAAAAGCCTCTGCTTGAGGAAAAGCTCCGGGGCGAGGGCATTTTGTCCCTTGCAGGGTTCTACCTTTTCTTTGCCCCCGAACAGGGCGAGAGGCCGTATATAGGAGGCAGCGGAGCGCCAATTACCATTGCTGCATACCTTGCGCCGGGAACAGAAAGCAGCACAAAATTTTTCAGCGAAACCCTGCCGCCCATCAGGTCTGAATTTGCTGACACAGGAAAGGCAAGGGTATACCTCAGGCATTTCGTGACAATGGATGATTACCAGGGCAAAACTGAAATATTTATAAAGTCAAAAAAACTTGACTGCATCATGCGCCTTGCCCCGGAAAACTATGCCCTGGCATTTGAGCAGGCAGCGGATGCGGCCTTTGGAGAGGACAGCTACGGCGCTCCTGATGAAAAGCTTGCACAATGCCTTGGCGGGCCGTTGTCAAAGACACTTCTGCAGGACATTACTGAGACAGAGCATTTCGGCGGTGGCGTAGCCCCGCGCATGTATGTTGGGATAAAAGGCAGGGGAAACTCGGTGATAGAAGGGATACCGAACCCTGACAGCCTCAGGAGAAAGCTTCAGGACTACAGGATACTGCTTGGTGACTAGAATGGCATCACAGGAAATTGCACTTTTCATATACAACCTTGCGCTCTTCCCTGTTATCCTTCTTTCGGTCATATTTCTAATGCTCTCGATAATAAACCTGTTTATCGGCACTAAGAAGGAGAGATTTCCAAGGCTTACGAACCTGCCTTTTGTAAGCGTGCAGGTGCCTGCGTACAACGACCCTGTAGCCACAAGATGCGTCAGAAAATGCATGGAGTTTGATTATCCCAGGGACAGGTACGAAATAATCATAGTGGATGACAGCACTGACAAACGGACACGGACAGCGCTCTCGGGCCTTGCAGGGCGTGGCAGCCCACAGGTCAAGTATGTACACAGGAACAACAGGGACGGCTACAAGCCCGGCGCCCTGGTCAACGCAATGAAACAGACCCGGGGCGAGATAATTGTCATTTTTGACGCTGACTGGATTCCGGGGAAGAATTTCCTGAAAAAAATTGTCCGGCCGTTTGCAGACGATAAAGTTGCAATTGTCCAGACCCGGCAGGGCTTTTACAACCACAGGACAAACCTTATCACAAGGTTTGCAGCATACACCCTGATGGCGTTTCACACAATCATACTCCCCATAAACAACAGGATGAACTGCGTCTTCTTCTGCGGGACAGCAGGGGCAATAAGGAGAAGCGCGCTTGAGGATGCTGGCGGCTGGAACCCGCGAAGCCTGACAGAGGATTCTGAGCTTAGCGCGAGGCTCCTTCTCAAAGGATACAGGACTGTCTATCTGGAAACAGAAACACCAAGCGAGGTGCCGGACACTTTTGAGAGCTTCCTGAAGCAGCAGATGAGATGGTGCTACGGAAACGCCCGGGTGTTCATGGAACACAAATGGGAAATCCTGTTCGGCTCCGGCCTAAGCATCAGGCAGAGGCTCATGATAGTGTTTCTCACGCTCGGAAACTTCATTGCGCCGCTCGTTGTGCTGATGACAGTCTTTGGGCTTTCCGGCTGGTTCCTGGGCGACCCAAGTCTGTTGAGCGTCAATGACGTAATTGACCTTGCCTCAAGGTTTGCATTTACCGGGGGATTTCTCCTGATGGGAACCATTGCGCTATACAGGCAAAAGAGGCTGCATGAGTTCAGGTACCTTGTGTACTCTGTTTTCACAATAGGGCTTGTCCTTGCTGTGGCAAACACCATTGCGTTCACAAAAGCACTGTTCAACAGGGAAATGCACTGGCACTGCACACCCAAGGCTGCTAATTCGCCTGCAAAATGATAAGCCCTGTAGGTATTGTCACCGCACTCTTCCTTGCAACCCTTGTTTCCTACTACGTGCTGCTTCTGCTTCCTGCAAGAAAAGCCCCTGTCAGCAAAAAATTTGACAGCATTACTGTAATAATTCCTGCGCACAACGAGCAGGAGTACATCGCCGACTGCATTAAGTCAGTGCAGCGAGCCCGGTTCCATGGCAAAAAGCAGATTGTTGTTGTTGATGACGGCAGCGCTGACAGGACAGCTGAAATTGCCGGCACATTCAAAGGGGTCAGGCTGCTTCGGACCGCCCATTCAGGCAAGTCAGCATCGCTTAACCTTGCGCTTGGGCACGCGATGGGCGAGCTTATTGCAGTTGTTGATGCTGACAGCACAATTGAGCCCGGCTCCCTGCTTGAGACTGCCAGAGAGGCTGGAAGAAAGAACACTGCCGCTGCAACGTGCATTGTCAAGGTCAAGAACAGGCGCAGGATTCTCTGCATCTGGCCGCACATTGAGTTCCTCTACAACTCCCTCATCCGCTCCATCCTATCAAAGGTTAACGCCAATATTACAACGCCTGGACCGCTGTCTGTCTACAGGAAGAGCGCGCTCAGGGAAATAGGGGGCTTTAGCACAGAAGGGTTCAGTGAGGATGTGGACGTCACGATAAGGCTGATAAGAAAGGGGTACTCTGTCGGCTTCACCGAGAAGGCTGTTGCATACACAAACCTGCCATATGACCTTAAGGGTTTCCTGAGGCAGAGGTTTCGTTTCGGAAGAGGGCTCCTTAACATTCTGAGAAGGCACCTGCAGATAAACAGGAGGGCAATTGACATATATACCCTACCGCTTTTTCTGTTTGCCTATGTGCAGGCGGTAGTCATGGGGTCATTCACCATATACCAGATTGCCTCTGGCTACTGGCAGTGGTTTGCATCCAAGGGTGTCCTGATGAGCACAGGGGTTCTTGTCTACTTTTTCAACTGGGCATCGGTATTCGGGTTTGCAAGGTGGCTTGTGGGAATTGTGTCTGCAAGCGAGCCCCTGACCTGGATTAGCCTTTTTGGCATTGTCTCAACCCTCCTCTCATATCCCCTTTTCATATATGCTGTCCTGCGCTATGACAGAAAGATTGACATTTACCATATTGTAAGCATCTGCTTCATGGCGCCGTTCTGGTGGGCGCTGATGGTTATATACATTCTTAGCCTGCCTGAAATGTTCAGGAAGAGGCAGTACAACATCTGGCTGAAAAACGAATAGCCTTCTGCGTGAGCCTGCAGGGAAAGCTGATGCCCCGTGCATTAGAGGGGCAAAAAATTATTGGCCTGTCCGATAATGCCCGCAAGCTGAACAATTCCCTGCTGTGCAAAGCCTAAAATAGTCCGGGCCGCTTCCCTGCCCCATGAATGCTAAAGGCCCACGGCAGCCGCGCAAGGGGAAAAAACTCCGGCAACAGCTATCCGGTATTGGGCGTCTTATTCTGCATCCTGTTGCAATTATTTCCATGGTTCTTGCAGTGGCTAAAATTTTGCACACTGCAGCCATCAAGCGAATCCCGGACTGGGACGAGGCAGTCTACCTGTGCATGGGAAAATGGCTGGCAGGCTTTGGCAGCATGGGACTGTGGGAAAGCTACAGGCCTCCTGGCCTGCCCCTTGTCCTTGGCATTCTCTATAATCCCCTTATGTCACCCGAAGCATATATTGCTGTTGCTGACCTGGTAATGCTGCTGTTCACAGTTGGTTGCCTGATTGCGCTTTTTCTGCTTGCTAGGGAAATCTTCGGAGCGCACATAGCAGGGCTCTCCTGCGCTATCCTTGCGGCAAGCCCGCTTTTTTTCCATGCGAGCCTTACAATTATGACAGGACTGCCCGCAGTATTTTTTGTCCTTTTGTCACTATATATGCTTCTTAGGAACAGGCTGTTCTTGGCAGGTCTTTTTGCCGGAGTTGCAACGATTTTTCGGTTTCCAGCCGGGCTTGTCTTTGCAGCCATAATGTCTTATATAATAATGTCTTATATAATATACACGGCAATGGAGAGGGACCAGGAGGCACAGGGGGCGCAGGGGCTATTGAGCAAATTAATGCAGCATAGGACGAAATTTGCCCTGATTCTGACAGGGTTTTTTTTCCCCGCCCTGGCCTACCTGGGATTAAGCACAGTATTTCACAGCGGCCCTTTTCAGCCGCTGCTTCTGGCAGCCGAGCACATTAGTGTTCCTGCAAGAAATCTAATCGGGGTTTTTGGTACCCTGCTTTACTACCCCTACACCCTGATTGCAGCAAACATTGTCCTTGCCCTGGCAATTCCCGGGCTGATAAGGCCAGACAGAAAGGCCATGGCTGCGCTTGTGCCGCTCATAATATTCCTGGTGTTCTTCAGCGCAATTCCGCACAAGGTGCCGCGTTTCGGCCTGTTGGTGCTGCCTTTCGCAGCCATGTTTGCCGCGAGGGGATTTTTCCTTCTCAAAGACAAGCTGACAGGGCACAGGATTCCTGCTGCTGTGCCCTGGGCAGGAATTGCGCTGATGTTTCTGTGGCCCCTCGGCTATGACCTGCAGATATACAATAGCGCTGATGCTGCAGAGCCAGGCACAACAGAATACTACAGACACTTCAGCGAAAGGCAGGGACTTGATATCCTAACCACTGACCCGGTTCCCTGTGTCTACAGCAACAACAGGCATATACACATGTACGACAGCCCTGAGTACGCGCTTGAAACATACACAGCAGGCAGTGAGGGTGCCCACGCCCTTATCTACAACAAGGACTTCTACCCATGTGACAGCAAGGAGTGCAACAGCACGCTGCAGGAACTGGACAAGAGAATCAGAAGCGAATGGGCTCCTGCCCTGCAAACGGATCTGCACGGAACTGCCTACACGATATTCACACGAAAATAACAAACTGCAATACATAAAACAATGCAGGGGTTTCTTTTTTAGTAATAATAACAGAAATAGAAAAATGTAGCTTTTATGTTATGATGTATAACTTTCTCAAGAAAGCATTTGGAGATATGCATTAACGTAATAACATAAAATAGCCTTTTATGTTAGTGATATTAACGCATTTATCAACAACAGGATATTGGAAAGCATAAAAATACAATAGGGTACAGAAAATTATGTTAATTATATTAACTAAATATAGCTAAATTCCCTTTACTTGTTATTGACATACAAACAGAAAAGTTATAATTATAAATTATTTAACCTAAACCATTAAACATTATTTTTTTGTTAATATATATAACATCGTTAATCAGCAAAAAGGCCAAAATTTGCTTGATCCGGTAATTATTATTTAAGAAATAACATATTGCATAACAAAAATTAATCATAAATGCTTTTTTGTTAATTTATTTTTGCCTGCAATTCATTCAAAATGTTAAGTAACAATACAACAAAAACATTTAAATACTAGTTCTGTTAAGCAAATTAACATTATGGAGCCAGGGGACTACATAAAAGAGGGCAGGCCTATGCTCCTCTTCACGTATTCTACCCGGCACCTGCCTGCCAAGGACAAGGTGCGGTTCTATTATGCGCTCAAGGGCCGCGACGGAAAGACTGGTGTTGTGAAAGCGCACAAGATAGAGCACGTTGGAAAAACAGTGCTGCTGGTTCCGTATGAAAATGAGGCAGATGTCCTTTCGTTCTTCAGGATATGGAACATTCCATATACCCGAAGGAAGGTGATATGCGACAGGGAAGTAACCAGGGGTGGGCCCCCATGAAAAAGCTGATGTTTCCGCTGCTTATTATTGTTCTCGCATTAAGCGTGCATGCCTACCAGTACACTGTCTGCCCGCTGGGATGCAATTTTTCAGACATAAGTGCTGCGCTTGACAACATTACCGGCACAAACAGCACGATTGTCATCAATGAATCCGGTGTGTATTGCGTCAATGCCAGCGGAGCATACCAGGTTGATGATTCGCTTTCAGCCGGTGCAGTGCTCCTGAATGCTTCGGACGTTGTTCTTGACTGCAACGGCTCAAGCCTGACAGGCGCAGGCCAGGGAACGGGAATTGCGGTTGCAGGCAGCAATGTGACACTGCAGAACTGCAGCCTTAACAACTACACTGTCGGCATCCTTGTGGATTCGTGCCTTGGCTGCAGAATTTCCGGCTGCAGCGTGCAGCAGTCATCAGTCGGAATCAGGCTGGACTCAAGCAACCAGAGCACAATTGAAGGAACGTCAATACAGAACGCAACATCTTTTGCAGTGGATTTCTTTGACTCTTCAGCCGATAATTACCTGTACAGCTGCAACATCTCATCCTCATCAACAGACATAAGGGCCAGCGAAAACCTGACGAGTGCATACATTGTCAACTCCAGCTTTGCAAAGGAGAAGATAATCATACCCAACCCAGACACTGCAAGAGTCTATGTGCTGTGGTATTTCCGCGCGTTTGTAAATGACACGTCGGGCAACAATGTTACTGCCACAGTAAACGTGACAGGTGCTATGGGCACAGTCTACTCCCTCGCAGCAGCAGGGTATACTGCACAAAAGAACCTTACCGAGTTTATGAAAAACTACAGCGGAACCTACAACTACAACAACTACACATTCTATGCCTACAACACAACAGGGTTTACCCAAAGAAGCGTTAACATAACCGCAACCACGGACATTGTGCTGACATTTGATCTGACTGAGCCGGTTATAGGCAGCCTTGCCAACTCGACTGACAATACCACTATTAACATCAGCTTTTCTACAGACGACCTGGCAAACAGCACTGTGGAGTGGGGGGTATCGCAGTCAAACCTCAGCAACTCATCATACAGCCCAGCCTTTGCCAGGCAGCACCTGCACACCCTGGGCGGGCTTTTTGCAAACACTACATACTACTTCAACATTACATGCTGCAACGACCAGGGCTACTGCCAGGAGTCTGGCCATAATGCAACAACTGAGGCAAACCCAGAACTGGTGCCGCCTGTTATCGCAGTATTATACCCGGCAAACGCAAGCACGCTCTCAAACGACACTGCCTGGACATTCATCAACATCTCCACGAACGAAAACGCAACCTGCCACTACTCGCAGAACAGCTCCTTTTCGCTTCCCGGCACAGCTTTCGGCTACACAGGGGCAAAGGAGCACTATGCAAACTTCTCTGTCAGCCAGAACACCACATACGGCCTGTACTACAAGTGCAACGACAGCCTCGGCAACATAAACAACGCGAGCATGCACCATTCCTTCAGCATCAACGCAACGCCTGACCTGCAGCCGCCGCAGATAACAGTAGTCTGGCCAGCAAACGGCTCCTACCTCTCAAACGACACAACAACTGCAAACATATCTGTAACAACAGACGAGGCCGCAGTATGCAGGTACTCGACAAACAGCAGCGCTGCCTTTGCAAACCAAACGAACCTTACAGTCACAGGCCAGACAGCACATACAATGCCTTACCCTGTAAGCGAGGGGAACGCGTACAACATATACTACTGGTGCAATGACACTCACGGCAACATTAACAGCGCCCCTGCGCACCATTATTTCTATGTAAATGCAACGCCCCCTGACACGAGTGGCCCGGTAATCTCCTCAATGCTCGTCCACAGCATAACAAACAGCAGCGCTGTCGTGGTCTGGTCAACTGACGAGCCTGCAACCAGCAGGGTCAAGTACGGCACTTCCCCCGGCAATTACACCCAGTCGAGCTACAGCGCAACGCTTTCCACATCCCACAGCAGGACGCTCACGGGGCTTTCGGAAAACACCACATACTATTTTGTTGTGAACAGCACAGATGCCCTGGGAAACCCAAGCGAAAGCAGCGAACAGACCTTTAAGACTGTTGACACAACAGCGCCTGTGCTGAGCGGCGTTACGGCCGCAAGCATAACAGGCACAGCAGCAACAGTCACATGGACAACAAACGAGAACGCCAACAGCATGGTGCTCTACGGGACAGCAAGCGGGTCGTATCCCTACAAGGCAGTGTCTGCCACATTCACAAAAAGCCACAGCGTGCAGCTGGCCGGCCTGTCTGAAAACCAGCTATACTACTACAAGGCCATGAGCAATGACACCGAGGGAAATTCGGGGCAGAGCAGCCAGTACAGCTTTACAACCATTGACGGAACTCCGCCGGCAATCACGTTCACCTACCCCGTCAATATGTCAACGACAGTCAGCGACATTGGCGACATCACTCTTTCCGTGACAACCGATGAGACAGCATCCTGCTATGTTGACAGCTACAAGATTGGCACGTCTGCTGTCACAACCGACACTTCCATGGCAACAAGCACAGGGCTTTCGCACACCAAGACACTTGCCGCCACTGCAGAGTCGTCCGGCTACAGCTTCTACTTTGAGGTCAACTGCTCTGATGCCTCAAACAACAGCAGGAACAGCATTGTGTATTTCAGCCTGGACGATACAACCGTTCCCTCGATAACCTTTGTGTCGCCCACGCCTGCCAGCGCAGGATATACAAACGAGACCACAGCGGACATCAAGGTAAGCGTTTCAGAGGCACTGGCAAGCGGCTACCCGAAAATAAGCATTGATAGCGCAGCCAACGCCACAATGAGCTCAAGCGGCAGCTACTACACATACCAGAAGACCGGGCTTGCCGAAGGAAGCCATACGCTGAAGGTCTACGCCCTTGACAATGCGGGAAACAGCGCCAGCGCATCGCGCACGTTCACTGTTGACACAACTGATCCTGACATTGAGTCTGTGTATCCTGAAGACGGCGATGAGCTAAAGAACTGCAACGCCCTCGTTGTCAACATTACCCTGAGCGAGGAGGGAAACTGCTCCCTCGAGATATTCGAATACCTCGAGGCAGAATATGGGGAATGCATTGACGAGTGCGGGGAGGACCAGGCCGATTGCGAGGAGGACGCGGACGACTCAGATGAGGAAGAGGAATGCGACGACGAGTATGACGAATGCAAGGAAGACTGCGAGGATGACAAATACGACAGCGTTTACGAGAAGAGCGACATTGAGGAGGTCTGGGGAACAGAGGACTGTGAAGACCTCTGCGATGAGGAAAGCGAGGACTGCGAGGACGCATGCGACCTGGCTGAGGACAGATGCTTTGACAGCGCTTCTGATGCTGACGACAGGGATGAGTGTGAGGAGGATGCAGACGACTGCATAGCCGACTGTGATGATGATCTGGAAGAGTGCAATGAGGACTGTCTGGATGCCGAGTTCATCTACCAGGAAGACTACTCCGACAGCTGCCTGGACGATGCAGAGTACATGATGGTCTATGCGTGCAGCGACCTGGCAGGCAATCAGGGCAGGGACAACCTGACCTTCACAGTAAAGGACACAACCCCGCCAAAAATCGTCTCAAAGGGGCCAAGCGGAACCCTAACAACAGATTCTGCAGACATCTATGCAACCACAGACGAGGATGCCACATGCAAGTTTGACACAAAAAGCACAACGTTTGCAGCCATGGCTACCTCATTTTTCGGCACCGCGAAAACCCACACCTATGAGTACAGCGGGCTTGGAAGCGGAAACCACACATTCTATGTCCTGTGCAACGACACAAGGGGCAACATAATGGCCTCTGCTGAGAAAATCCAGTTTGCTGTCAGCGCTGATGCCGCCCCCACAAAAGACTCAAAAAGCTTTACTGACATAGCAGCAGGCGGCTCGGCAGCCTTTGCCGTCCAGAAGGCGGACATCTCAGTTACCCTTGTTGAGGTAACTGTCAATGCAGACATAACAGATGCGCAGATTGAGGTCACGAAACTTGCCGATGCAAGCTCGCTGAAAAAGCCGGCACATCCGGCATACCAGTTCCTAAGGATTGAGATAACAGGCATAACAAACAAGCAGATTGACAGCGCAAAAATCGACTTCCGGGTGCCTATGAGCTGGATAAGCCAAAGCAATGCGGACGCTGACGATATCAGGCTGTACAAATACACTACAGACTGGACCGAGGAAAGCACATCAAAGGTCAGCGAAGACAGCCAGTATGCATACTATGAGGCAACAACCAGCGGATTCTCGCTGTTCGCTGTGCTTGCAAAAAAGGATGGGCAGACAGCTGTAACAAAGACTGACACAAAAACAAAGCCGCAGGAAAAGCAGGCACCAGAGCCTTCCGAAAACCAAACCAAGGCTCTGCTGAGCGATGAGCCTGCCCCGCAGCAGCCAGAAGAGAGCAGCTATCTCTGGATTATAATACTGATTGTCGTGGTTGTGGGAGGTGGAGCAGCAGGTCTTTACGTCTACAAGTCACATAGACACCCCCAACAAGACTCCTTTGCTGGGCCACTATCGCAACCGACACCTGCTGCAGCAGATGAAGGGCCTTCTTCTGAACAATCTTTGTCTGCTGCAGCTTCCCCCACAGATGAGCTTGGAATCTACATTGTTGAGTCCCGCAGTGCCGGAATGTCCCCGCAAGCCATAAAAAAATCGCTGCTTGACGCGGGCCATGACGAGTATTCGGTGGACTTAAGGATGGAGGAGCTTGGGCTTGTTGATCCCGTAGGCGACTATGTGCGCCAGGCGCTTTCGTCGGGCAGGACACCTGACGAAATAAAAAAGGACCTCATTGACGCTGGCCACGGGCCGCAGGATGTTGTCAACAAAATGAGCGAGCTCGGGCTGTTTGACAGCCCGGAAAAGGAACTTAAGGCTTATGTGGAAGGCGCCCTGGGAAGCGGCGCAACGCCCGAGCAGATTAGGCAGCAGCTCCTTGATGC
>CAZFZC010000015.1:9677-12890 GCA_964523155.1 uncultured Methanosarcinales archaeon | reverse complement strand
ATGCGGGAAGCAGCAAGCCGGCAAAAACAATAAAGCAGAAAAAGGAAGACAGGCGTCCCGCTGAAACGGTTGGACTGCATTTATAAGCAACATTTATAAATATCTGTCAGTAACCTCGTCAGCATGGATATTGCAGGTATAGCAGAAAAGCTCCATCCCCTTGAGCGCAGGGTGCTGCCTGTGCTGCTGCCTGTCTGCACCTTTGAGGAGGCTGCGTCTGCAGTTGAGCTTTCCAAGGTAGAGGTCATGCGCGCGCTGCAGTGGCTTACAAACAAGGGCATTGTAAGCCTTGAGGAAAGCACAGGGGAGCAGGTGAGTCTGGGACCAAACGGCACCAGGTATCTTCGCAAGGGGCTCCCTGAAAGACGGCTGCTTGATGCAATGGACAGAGAATTGACAATTGATGACTTCCGGCAGCTTGACATTGCAGATGACGAGATAAACATAACAATAGGGGTCCTCAAAAGCAGGGCCGCCATTTCCATATCCAAAGAGGGCGGAAAGCTCCGCCTGAAGCTTACTGATCATGGCCAAAGGCTCAGGCAAGGCGAGATGATTGAGGAGAAGTTTCTCAAGGGGCGCTTTCCCTTTGACCCAGGAGACCTGAGTGACGAGGAAAAGTTTGCCTACAGGGAGCTTCTCAAGCGAAAGGGCATACTTAAAAATGAGAGGGTCAAGACAATTACAGTCAGGCTTACAGAGCTTGGCAAGAGGCTTAAGGAATCTGACCTTCAGACAGACTACATCGAGCGCCTCACACCAACCATCCTTAAGAAGGGGCTGTGGAAGAACAGGAAATTCCGCAGGTATGACGTCGAGATAAATGTCCCGAGAATACACGGGGGCAAGAGGCATTTTGTGGACCAGGCAATTCTGCATATCAAGCGCATCTGGACTGACCTGGGTTTTCGGGAAATGAAGGGAAACCTGGTTCAGACCGCGTTCTGGAACATGGACGCGCTGTTTGTCCCGCAGGACCATCCTGCAAGGGACATGCAGGACACATTCTATATCAAGGATCCCAAGCATGGCAAGCTCCCGCCAGTGCATAAGAAGGTCAAGGCTGCACACGAGAACGGGGCAAAGACAGGCTCTAAGGGTTGGAGATATAAGTGGAGCCCGGAGGTTGCCAGGGAGAATCTGCTGCGCACGCACACAACAGTCCTGAGCGCAAGGACAATCGCGGGGCTTAAGGAAAGCGACCTTCCGGCAAAGTTTTTCAGCGTGAAGAAGGTCTTTCGCAACGAAACCCTGAACTGGACGCACCTTTTCGAGCTAACCCAGGTGGAGGGAATTGTTGTTGATCCCAATGCAAACTTCACCCACCTGATAGGGTATTTGAAGGACTTTTTCGCAAAGCTGGGTTTTCCTGACGCGCGTGTGCGGCCCGGCCACTTCCCCTACACAGAGCCAAGCGCTGAAGTTGATGTCTGGCACCCTGAGAAGAAGGTCTGGATGGAGCTTGGGGGCTCTGGAATATTTCGTCCGGAGGTTGTCGAGCCCTTGCTTGGAAAGCCGGTCCCTGTCCTTGCCTGGGGCCTGGGGCTTGAGCGCTCGATAATGGAATACTACACAATTAAGGACATCCGCGATTTGTACAAGAACGACCTGAAGCAGCTTCGGGAGATGAAGGTATGGATGAAATGAGGTGTAAAGATGGGATGGCCTGATGATTTCGCTGGGGTGCTCAAAGACCCGGAGGACTTTTTTGGCAGGAAGAAATCAGAGGAAAGCGTGTTTCCCGCCTGGAGCTACTACATGATACTATTTGCAGTTTCCCTTGCAGCAGTGTTTGTGCTTGGCATTCCTTTCAGATTTATTTTGGAGCCTTCCGGGCTTATTTTTAGTCCGGCAGTGTCAATAGCCTTTGACCTGTTTGGAATGGTGCTGTTGCTCTGCTTTGCAGCAGGCCTTGTTTTTGTCACCATAGCTTTCATGCACCTGTTCCTGCTTCTTGTGGGGGCAAAAAAAGGGTACAGGGAGACCTTCAAGGCGTTTTGCTACGGGAGCACGCCGTATGTTTTCATTGCGCTGTGTTCTGTGCTTCTTAACTTTGCTGTGCTGTTCAACTTTTCCATTGTGTGGCTTATAGTCTACGGTCTGGCTTTGCTTGGCATAACTATCTGGATGTACACTATTCAGGTGATTGGGGTCAGCACGCTTCACCAAATATCGACTGCCCGGGCAGTTGTCGGTGTTGTTGTCTTGCCAATCCTATCAGCACTGCTCATTTTTCTTGTGCTTGGCCTCATTTTTCTGGCCTCGCTGAGTGTTCTGGGCATACCAATTACAGGAAACGTGGTGGGGCAGTTGCTATGATAGAGCAGACAATCAGGTCCCTGTGCAAAAACAACATGCCTGCAGAGCTTGTGAAGGACAGGCATGCGGCCAGGCAGAAAGCCCTGTCCATGATTGGCGACGATGTTGTGATTGGCGCAGGCGGTTCGGTTACAGCTGAGCAGTGCGGTATATGGGGGGCGCTCAGAGGCAGACAGGGATTTTTCGACTGGATGCGGCCGGGAATCAGCCCGGAAGAAAAGTCAGAGCTTCGCAGAAAAAGCCTGCTGGCTGATGTGTTCGTGACAGGGACGAATGCGATAACAATGGACGGCAAGCTCTACAACTGCGACTTCTACGGCAACAGAGTGGCTGCAATGGTGTTCGGCCCGAAGAAGGTAATTGTTGTTGCCGGAAAGAACAAGATAGTGAAAAACATCCAGGAGGCAAAGGAAAGGATGGAGACAGTCGCTGCGCCCCTGAACTCAAAGAGGCTGGGCAGGCACACGCCATGCGTCAAGGCAGGATACTGCACTGACTGCGACAGTCCCGAGCGGATATGCTGCCACACTGTGATACAGGAGCGCCAGATGCAAAAAAGGATACACGTGATAATAGTTGATGAGGAGTTGGGGTTGTAATGCCGACAATAACTGTGGACAGAAAGGAGTTTGAGAGGCTCGTCGGAAAAAAGCTTTCCCTGGAGAAGCTTAAGGAAAGGATAAGCTACCTTGGAACAGACCTTGACAGTGTGGGGGACGAAATAACAGTTGAGATATTTCCAAACAGGCCCGACATGCTCTCTGTCCAGGGGTTTGCCAGGGCGTTTTCATCGTTCATCGGGGCAAGGAAAGGGCTGCGCAAATATACAGTCCATGAGAGCGGTGAGAAGGTAATCGTTGACAGCTCAGTTGCAGGCGTTAGGCCTTACACTGC
>CAZFZC010000015.1:0-9667 GCA_964523155.1 uncultured Methanosarcinales archaeon | reverse complement strand
TACAGACAGGCGCATCCGTGAGGTTATACAGATACAGGAAAAGCTGCATGTTACCTATGGCCGCAACAGGAGAAAGGTTGCAATAGGGATTTATCCGTTTGAAAAAATCCGGCCGCCGATAAGGTTTCTCGCCAAAAAGCCCCGGGACATAGCCTTTCGCCCGCTTGAGTCTGCGTCTGTTATGGGCGCAGCCGAAATACTGGCAGGGCATCCTGCGGGAAAGGAATACGGCCACCTTCTGGACGGCTGCGGCATGTATCCCATGTTTATCGACGCAGACGGCAATGTTCTGTCCATGCCCCCTATTGTGAACTCGCATTTGACAGGCAAGATAACTCAGAAGACAAGGGATGTGTTCATTGAATGCAGCGGGTTTGACTTCGGGGTGCTCAAGGTCTGCCTCAATATTATTGTGGCGGCCCTTGCTGACATGGGGGGGAAGATATATTCAATGGACCTTGCCTACGGCAAAAAGGTTTGCAGGACGCCTGACATGGCGCCATGGAAAATGAAGGCAGACAGGGCTTTTATAAGCAGGCTTCTTGGTGTAGGGCTTACTGAAAGGCAGCTTTCAGGCTGCCTCTCGCGCATGGGATACTCTTACAGCAGGCCGAATGTGCTTGTTCCGGCATACAGGGCAGATGTCCTTCACCAGGTTGACCTTGCAGAGGATGTCGCAATTGCATACGGCTATGAAAACTTCAGGCCGGCTATTCCCAATGTTGCCACAACAGGGGATGAGGACTCCTTTGAAAGGTTCAAGTCGAAAGTGGCAGATATTCTCGTGGGCCTTGGGCTTATTGAAGTGAATACCTACAACCTGACAAGCAAGGAAATCCAGTGCACGCGCATGAACTGTAGCATTGAATTGGTCGAGCTGGCCAACAGCCTTTCCTCAGAGTACAATGTGCTTCGGGCATGGGTTCTGCCCTCGCTCCTTGAGGTCCTTGGCAACAACAGGCACCATGATTATCCACACAGGATTTTTTCCATTGGCACCGTGTTTAAGAAAAACAGGCGTGAGGAAACAGGCATACAGGAAGATGACAGGGTTGCGGTTGCAGTGTGCAGCGACAGCACAAATTTTACAGAGATCCGGCAGATTTTCGACTACCTCATGAGCCAGATAAGCCTGCAGGCAGATATCAAGGAGACAGACCATCCCTCGTTTATTGCAGGCAGGGTTGCGCGCGGAATGTGCAGGGGCAGAAAAGCTGCATATCTTGGGGAAATCAGCCCCAAGGTTCTCCAGGAGTTTGGCATAGAGATGCCGCTCTCTGTTCTGGAGCTTAACCTCAGTGAAATATTCAAATGCTGGACAAACTGACAGCCAGGGAGTATGCAGAGCGCGTTGCACGAGAGGCAGGAATGTTTCTGCATAAGAACCAGCACTCAGCCAAAGCAGTCCGGATGAAGGGCGCACTTGACTGCTGCACAAACAACGACCTAATCTCCCAGGACCTTATCGTCCGGCGGCTTCGGGAAGCATACCCAAGCCATTCAATCAGTAGTGAAGAGGAATTTGAGCAGAATGGCGATTCGGGCTACCGCTGGTGCGTTGACCCGCTGGACGGAACAAAAAATT
The DNA here is from genome assembly GCA_964523155.1 of uncultured Methanosarcinales archaeon. GTDB lineage: Archaea > Nanobdellota > Nanobdellia > Woesearchaeales > DSVV01 > CAYXZQ01. Next base: position 8,082 of record CAZFZC010000015.1, on the reverse strand, counting down.
ATGTCAGGGACATTGACCTATGCTCTGTGTCAATTGCGCTCTTCGAGGGCACTGAGGCTGTAGCTGGCGCGGTCTACAGGTTCTCTTCAGGAGAGATGTTCTCTGCGCATAAGGGGGGCGGCGCCTGGATAAAATCATCAGACCAGGTGAGAAAAGAAATAGCCACAAACAGAGACATCGATGTTGTCTCGGAAGCATATGTTGCGCTTGACATATCCAAGCTAAGCAACGACGAAGAGGGCATACATAACAGGATTTGCAAAAATGTCGGCAGGACAAGAAACTGGGGTGTAGGTTCCCTTATGCTCTGCTACCTTGCCAAGGGCAGCTTTGACCTTTATGTGGATATAGGCTCGCGCGCAAAGGAAACAGACATTGCCGCAGGACTACTGATAGCATCGGAGGCAGGCGCAACAATAGACTGCAGCGGATATTCAAGGATTGTTGCAGCAAACAAGGAACTGCTCAAAGACTATATCCGGCTTGTGCAGAACTAGGTTTTCTCTGGCTTGGCAGGCTTGGGTTTCTTTTCCTCGCAGTCAATTCCTTCCTTCCTCAGCGCTTCAGCAACATCCCTGTTGGCTGCCCCTTTCTTGAGTTTCAGGACCATCTCCGATGGCTCCAGATGCGCGACATTGCATTTTCGCCTTCTTGTCTGGCCGTCAATAAGAACATGATTATCATCAACAATATCCACTACAACGCACTTTCTGTTTGAGTCCCTGCCTGCAATCTTTGTGCAAATTCTGCCTATTTCAAACATCTTGCTTCCCCGACGATCTTTTCTCTTGTGCACCTGCTGCATATGACCCCACCAAAGGGCCTTTCCGGCCGTTTCTTGGTTTTTGGAAGCTTTGCCAGCTTGTAAGGTCTTTCCCTGGGAACGCCCTTCAGAACAGCGCCGCACGCTCCGCATTTTGCTGGTGCCGGCTTTCTTTTCCTATACTGCACCCTGTTCTTTGCTCCCGGTGTCTTTACATGAACACGGCGGAAAGTCCGGCTTCTATGGCCTGGTTTTGTCATGCCCTGAAGGGAAAAACGGGGTATTTAAAAAGCTTGTGGTGGGCCTCCAGGGCGCAGTTTTCAGCTGTTTTGGCGCCTAGTACACCTTAAGAATCTTGCGCAGTGCTATGCTGAATACGAGCGAAAAAAGAATGTATGTCCCCAGCCAGCCGAAATTGCCTATCCAGGGAATGCTTCCTATAAGCGGCACTGCCTTGAGTGGCTGGACTTTCTTGTTGCCGATGGTTAGCTTGGCGAGCCCTGTCTCCTTCATGCCAAGGTCCTTTGCAGTGAGGACGGGCTTTGCATAGTCCCTTTCACTTGTGCTTTCCGTAATAATCAGCCGGTGTTCAAACTCCCTGCCACTGTAGCTGTAGCGCAGTGTGTATGTGTCCGGCTCGCCTGCAAGCACCCATTCAGCCTTTCCGGCCGCAATCTCCTGGTCAGGGCTGTCCAGGACCTGCAGGCCTGTAGGTGCATCCAGAGCCACGGTGCCTGAAGCGCCCTCCTCAAACTCTATGGTAATGGGGAACTGCAGACCATCAGTGATTGGCCAGTAGGCCATATGGGCGTTAAGCCAGCCAAAGACAATTATTATTGGTATGAAGGTCAGAAGCGTTGGCTTGAAAGACTGCATCATGTACTTTGTGTTTGTTTCCATTGCCTTTCTCTGAACCTTCATCATCTTGTCTGGCTTGTCGCGCAGCTGCTTCATCTCCGCCTGCAGCTCCTTGATTTCCGTCTTAAGCCTCTTCATCAGATCCTGGTTTGTGAACTTCTTGTAGATGAAGACAATGAAAAGCGAAATAAGAAACGAAATTATCACAATCGCAAGAAGCGGATGCAGGCTCAGGAGCGGTCCGAGTACAGGGTCAAGTATTGCCATTATTCCATCATCTTCCTTAGCATTGGGTGCATGTCCATCATGTGCTGCTGGGCAATTTCCTCATACAGCCTGTAGACAATCATTACTGTTAGCAGTATCCCGGTTCCCTGGGACAGTGCGCCTGAAAGGTCTGCAAGCGCGGCCAGCAGCCCTATTGTGATTGCGCCCATGAATGTAAGCGGGCCTATATACCTGTCAAGGAGCCGCTCAAGCACCCTCTGGTCTTTGCGAAATCCCGGAATCTGAAGCCCGGATGCCATTATCTGCTTGGCCTGGCTTCTGGCATCCATCCCGGCAGTCTGGACCCAGAAGTATGAAAATATGACGCAGCCGACAATCATTGCAACTATGTATACAAGCGCCTTCAGGTACTGCTCAGCCCCAATTCCAAACGTTCCGGTTGCAATAATGTCCCTGACTATGTTTGGCGCGATTATCCATGAGACAATTCCAGATTCCGCGCTGCCAAGCCATGGCCGTCCCCAGTTTTCAAGCAGCCTGGCCCAGAGCTGGATATTTGCAAAAAGCGCAGAGACAAGTATGACCGGGATGTTGCTTGTGTAAATGAAGCTGAGGGGCCATCTCATTCCGTGACCCCTTATCCTGCCGAATGACAGGGGTATCTCAACTTTCATGGACTGTGCATAGACTGCAATAACAAACACAACTATTGTTGAGACAACTGCAGCAAGCGCAAGGGCAGCAGTGATAGGGTCGCTCCTTACAAGGGCCTGAAAAAACTGGAGAACTGCCCCAACACTGTAGTCGTTTCCGCTGCTGACCCAGGAGAACGCCTTGACGAAAATTTCCTGTGACACGCCGGCAGCTATAAACAGGCTTATGCCTGAGCCAAAGCCCCATTTGGATACGATTTCGTCCATAAACATTATCAGTATTCCGCCAAGGAAAATCTGGAATATGAGGAGAAGCTGCAGCTGCATCCGAAGAGCGCCTGCTGCTTCAGGCGGCGGGCTTATCCCTCCCATGAACACGTATATTGCCGCTTCAAAGACAATGAAGAATATTGCCAGGAGCTTTTGCACGCCCTGAAAGTTCTTCTTCCCTTCCGGGCTGGTCAGGTCAAACTTTACAAGCCCTGAGCCGTTCAGGAGCTGAAGCACGATGGATGCCGTGACAATGGGGCCAATGCCCAGCGAGATTATCGAGCCGAACTTTGAGGCAAGTATTATCTGCAGGTACTCGAACTGGTTCTCAAAGCTTGGGTCAAGCCCGAACAAAGGGATCATGCCGAGAACAAAGAAGAGGAAAAGGATTATTCCTGTCCACTTGAGCTTTTCCTTGAATGAGAGCCTTTTCTGGGTTGGGGGAGTTACTTCTGGAAGGTTTGTTATTATGGACTGGAACAGCGACATTTTACTCTTGTTCACCAGGTGTTATTACTTCTCCGCCGGACTTCTGGATTTTTTCCCTGACTTTTGCAGATGCTTCTTCGCAGGTTATTTTATATTTTTGGGTTATTTTGCCTTTGCCTATCAGCTTCTTGCAGCCAAAGTCCTTCAGGTCAGCGACAATGAAACCTTCCTGTGCCTTAACCAGCCCTGACTTAACCAGGCTGTCAAGCCTGTGTTCAAAATAGGCGATGCTTATGCTTTTTGATCTGCATCTGCGGCTTTTGAAGCCGTCTTTCCCAAAATACTTCTTTTTCCAGATGTTGGGCTTTTTTGCATCCCCGCGCTTTCCGGTTCCTGCCATACCCCTTCCGCCGCGGTTTCCTGCGCCGCGCCTTTTTTTCTTTGCGCCACCTCCGTGAGTCATGGAGCCGCGGTACCTGACAGCTTTCTTCTGTTTCTTTCGCATCTTACACCATTCTCTTGATAAGGCTGTTTATCTCTGCGCCCCTGTAGCCCAGGGCACCGCCCTGGCCAAAGCCCTTCTTGACGCCCTTCCTTTCAAAACCGCCCCTGGGCGGGTTAAGCCTGAAAAATTTCTTGGGTTTTCCATCGGGTAGCTTCTCTCCTCTTTTTTCAGTGAGAAGCCTCAGGGTCTCATCGTCAATCTCACCCCATGCCACATAGTCCTTGACTTTGCGAAGCATTCCCATGAGAGACGGGCTGTGCCCAAACACCGTGCAGGCGTTTCGTCTGTGGAGCCTGAGCATTTCAAGCGTATCCTTTACCTCTCCGCTGGCCCTGACAGCCCCCCTTATCCTTATCGCTGCTATCCTGCTCATTTTGTTCTGCCTTCTGTTATGCTCAGCGCCTTGATGTGCCTCTCCTGGATTTTTGTGGCTGAAAGCTTTCTAAGCGCACCAATGCACGCGTTGATAAGGTTTATCTTTGTCTTTGTATGGCCGCTTGTCTTTGACCACACATCCCTTATTCCCGCCAGCTTCAGTATTTTGGCAATCTCAGTCTCAACAACGAGCCCGGTGCCCTTTGGAGCAGGTATAAGGGTAACCTGCACAGAGCTGCATTTGCCTGTTACCTTGAAAGGTATTGAGTGGTTTGTTCCGCACCCGCATTCCCAGGAGCCGCACCCGCGCCGGATTTTCATAACTGCCAGCTTTGCCCTTCTTGAGGCTTTCTCCCTTGCAGGAACAGTTTCCTTGGCCTTTCCGTATCCGAAGCCCACGTACCCGTCCTTGTTTCCGATGACTGCAAGGGTTGCAAACTTGGGCTTGTTGCCTTCCTTGGTTTTTTTCTGGGTCTGCCGGAATATTCTTCTCTGCCCGCCGCCGAACTTGCCCTTGGACTGGCCAATAAGCAGAAGCTCGGTCTCGCATCCCGGCAGGAGCACGTCAACAATCTCGGGCTCAAGCAGCCGGGAGCCCGAATCAAGTATCTCGTCAATGTCTGCTATTTCCCCTGCCTTGACCCTGCGGCCGGTTTCAGTTCGTGGCCTGAATGCCTCGCGGTCAATTTCAGCAGCTTTCCTTTCCTTGACTATCTCTTCCTCTTCCTTAATCTCGCTCTTCTCCACAGCCTCAACATCATCGTCTTTCTCGATTATTGGCTCATCAGGAACATCTATGGGTTCTTCTGGGGCAGCAATTGCCTCTTCAACTTTCTCTTCGCTCATTTTATTTTCTCCATCCAACCCCGGACAGAGCCGGCAATGTTGTCATTTTCCTTGGCAGATGAAAACTGCACGGGGTTCTTATTTGTTTTGCTGTAATCTGCAATGTGGCTGCCAAACAGGCGCTTCTCGTCAGGGAGGATCCTTTCTCCATGGGGAATTGCCATGCCTGCGTCAAGTGCGCCCTTAAGCACTGCAAAAAGCCTGGGGGCCTTTGCCTGCAGGCCAATGTCAAAGACAGCCTCCTTAATGCCACTGGAAATGGCTTTCCTGCCGGCCATGTATCCCGCAAGGTAGGCTGCAGGCAGGTTTCCTGTGGCGTGCTTCCAGCCGAGCTTTGCCAGTTCTTTGGTGTGGGCAGACACAACTACCCTGTCTCCGCCAACATCATGCTGCACAACCTGCACAAGCATGTGCTTTGCAGACCTCCTGGCAACCAGGCGCGGCTTTCCAGACATGAGGAGGCTCAGCCTTTTCCTGTAGTCTGTCCTGCCCTGCCTTTTCCTGCGGTACTGCACTGTCTTAGGTTTTTTTCTTGCCATTGTCTATCAGGTTTCTTTCCGTAAGGTATATCTTGATGTGCCGCCTGCTCCTGAAGAATCCTCCTTTGGACTTCAGGTACATCTCGCGGTAGGTGGATTTGCTTATCTTTTCTTCAGCCTTAAGCTTGCCCAGGAATGCCCGCTGAAGGCGGACAGTTTTCATCCATGTTTCCTTTTTCGGGGTCCTAGCTGTTGCCCTGCCCTTGCGCTTTCCCTGGCCGCTTCTCTGGCCTTTGCGCTTTTTGAGGTGCTTTTCCCTGGCACGCCCCCTTGAAACACCCTTCTTCTGGACAGAACGGATTACCCCGTCATTTATCAGCCCCCTAATGTCAGATTTTGTCAGGGCCTCTTTTATATCGTCCAGCTGCGTAGCGTCAAGCCTGACACGCTTTGGCGAGCATTTCATCAGCCTTGCTGCAATCCGTTTTCTCGTCTTGTATATCATAGGGCGTCCCCTTTCACGCTTTTCTGCGTCAGGATCTTGTCTTTTTCCTTCTTCTGCTTTTCTTTGTCGTCGGCAATTTCGTCAATGCTTTTGGCTTGTGTTTCTTTAGCACCGGCCTTTTCCTCCTCTTTTTTAGCTGCAGCCTTCTTTTCCTCTTCCTTTTTCGCCGCAGCCTTCTTTTCCTCTTCTTTTTTAGCTGCAGCCTTCTTTTCCTCTTCTTTTTTCGCCTTCTTGTGCTCCTGCCTTTTCTGCAGCATTTCATCAGCCCTGCGGATATAGTCTGCAGGGTCCTTTATGTTCTGGACAGCAATCTTCCTTTCAACTGCATTCCTTAGTATCTGCAGCCTCTTTTTCTGCCCGACGGCTGATGCGATAACAATACACTGGCGTTTTTCGTCAATCCTTTCCATATCTTTTAGGCAGTGTACCCTCACAGGGAACAGCCCGCAGGGGTCAATGCCCCTTGCCTGGCAGGGAGACTTGTAGCCAACGCTGATTTTCCTGCGGTATCCCCTCTTTCCCAGCCGTACTTTGTTCTGCCAGCCCCGGGGCCGCCTCCAGCCCTTGGAAAGCTTCTTCTTTTTATGGCCGTCCTGCCTGAGAAACGTTGGCTTTTTCCTCTTCAGAAGCTTTCTTGCCTCTGCCAGGTTATGCAATTTCTTTTCCATCTTTCTTCACAATGTATATCCCGTCCTGGAATACCCTCCTGTCAAACCTTGACCTGCGTGTAAGCTGCTCGATAAGCGCAGCATTCTGCGATACAAGGTCTTTGTCACTTCCCTTAAGGTGGACTCTGTCGCCTTCCACCTTGATTTCCACATCCTTTGAAAGCGTCCGCTGCCTGGGCACTTTTTCCCCAAGGTAGTTCCTGACTGAAAACATCCCGTCCTTGTAGGATATTGTCATGGGGAAGTGACCTGAGCATATTTTCATCTCATACTCATGGCCTAGGGTCACGCCCTTGAACATATTCCGAAGGTGTGCCTTGTACGTGCCGAGCAGGGTCTTTTCCCTTTTTGTGAAAATCCTGAAGCTGAACACAACCACGTCTCCCTCGGCCGCCATTTTCAAATACGGGGAGACGAAAGCCTTCCTGACACTTCCCTTCGGGCCTGTGACTGTTATATGCTTTGCGTCAATTTCAACCCTGGCTCCGTCCGGGATCTTCACCTTTTCAACATGTTCCTCTGTCATTTTCAGTAGCAGTATGCAATAAGCTTGCCCCCAAGCCCCAGCTTCTTGGCCTTGCTGTGCGTCATTATGCCCTTGTTTGTTGAAATCACAATGATTCCAAAGCCCTGGGCCGGGAGGTGCCTTTTTTCAAACTTCTCAAACTGGTCCTTTTTTATCGCCGATCTCGGCTTGATTACCCCGCAATTGTTGAGTTTTCCCAGGAGGTTGAGCTCCAGGATGTTGCCTCTTCCGTCGGCAATCTCCCTGTATGCGCCGATGTAGCCTTCATCCCTGAATATTTCCATTACTCCCTTGAGCACCCGGGACGCGGGTTTCACATGGCAGACGCTTTTTGCGTTTCTTTCGCAGTTCTTGATGTGCGACATCGCGTTTGCCAGTCCGTCGTTCATGCTCATCTTTGTTATCCTCCTAGTAGTATTTTGTGAAGCCGATTTTTGTTGCGATTTCCCTGAAACACTGCCTGCAGTAGTTCAGCCCATACTTGCTTATCCTGCCCCTTATTCTACCGCACCGCCTGCACCTCTTTATTGCGGTTCCTGTTGTGCGTTTCCTTGGCGCATTCAGCCTCTTGTATTTCTGTAGCTTGTGCGGCTTGGCCTTGAGCTGGCCGAATGCCTTTCGGTAATTGCTGTAACTCATGTTTTTGCACCTTTCACTTGGTAACCTTCACTCCGAATTCTTTTTTCATGAAATCAATTGCTTCCTCTTTGCTTATCCTGTGCCTCTCAGGTATGCGTGCAGGCCTCTTCCTGCGGGATTTTACCCGGAACCCGGGCCTGCGCAGCGTAATTGACACCTCAAACCCCATGAGCCCTATCTTCGGGTCGTACTCAACCCCGGGAATCTCGATGTACTCAGGTATTCCGAACGACACCGTCCCGTTGTGGTCAAAGTTTTTCTCTGTAAGGGTGTTCTTGCGCGCTGCAAGCAGCCTGGAAATTGCGGTACCATATACTTTGGGCGGGACCGCCGCTGCG
>CAZFZC010000014.1:0-13271 GCA_964523155.1 uncultured Methanosarcinales archaeon | reverse complement strand
GGGCCTGCTTGGCAAACAGGCCAGGGTCCCGCTTTTCGGGTTCGCAGTCCCTGTCATGGCAGACGCGCGCGTCAGTCCCCAGAAGGGGACCGGGCTTGCGATGTGCTGCACCTTCGGCGACCAGACAGACATGGAATGGCAGAAGCAGTACAGCCTGCCGATAAAGGCAGCGATTGAGAGAAGCGGGAGGATGACAAAGATTGCCGGCCCCTATGCAGGGCTGGGGCTCAGGGAAGCCCGAAAAAAGATAATTGATGACCTAAGAAGCGCAGGGCTCCTCCTGAAGCAGCAGAGAATAGTGCACTCTGTCAACACTCACGAGCGCTGCGGGACAGAAATTGAGTTTCTGCATTCCAAACAGTGGTTCATCAGATACCTTGACCTCAGGGAAAACATGCTGAAGTGGGGTGAGGAGCTGAGGTGGTACCCGGCGCATATGAAAAACAGGTACGACAACTGGGTTAGGGGGCTTTCATGGGACTGGTGCATATCAAGGCAGATTTTCTTTGGGATACCTTTTCCTGTATGGTACTGCAAGTCATGCGGCGAAGAGATACTTGCAAGGGAAAAGGACCTGCCTGTTGACCCGCTGGCAGACGCCCCGCCTGTTAAGAAGTGTAGGTGCGGCAGCAAAGAGTTTGAGCCGGACAGAGACATTATCAACACATGGGCCACATCGTCGCTTTCGCCCTCCATCGTAAAGGAGCTTTTCAGGTCAACGCCCGTCTACAAACACCTTGTAAGCAAGCCCATGGACATGCGGCCCCAGGGCCATGACATCATAAGCTTCTGGCTGTTTAACACTGTTGTCAAAAGCAAGCTGCACCATGACATGCTGCCCTGGAATGCGGCATTCATCAACGGATGGATACTTGACCCAAAGGGCAAGAAGATGAGCAAAAGCAAGGAAAACATTATTGAGCCCTCTGTTATGATTAAGAAATATTGCGCAGACATCCTGAGGTACATGTGCGCTGCATCAAAGCTTGGCGAGGATTTAAGCTTCCCGGAAAAGGAGATGGTTGCAGGAAAAAGGTTTGTCAACAAGCTCTGGAACGCATCCCGCTTTGTTGCACAGGCAATCCGGGGAGACAGGCAAAAGCCCGGCAGCCTGGAACTGCTTGACAGGTGGATACTTGCAAGGTTTTCCGAGACCGTAGAGGAATGCACTGCAAGCTTTGAGGAGTACGAGTTTTCAAAGGCAAAGGCAGCAGCAGAGAAGTTCTTCTGGCAGGAATTCTGTGACCTCTACCTTGAGATTGTCAAGGACAGGCTCTACAACCCGGAAGCAAGGGGCAGGGAAAAGGCAGAATCTGCCCGGCATGCCCTTGCCGAGGTTCTGCTTGGGCTGCTAAAGCTTTTTGCGCCCTTCATGCCTTTTGTCACAGAGGAAATCCACAGCCTGCTCTTTGAAAGGGGGAAGAGCATACACCTGTCATCATGGCCAAAGCCGCTACGCGAGGCAGACGCAACAGCAATATCCGCAGGAGAGCTCGCAGGCTTCATAATACAGGAAGTCAGACGGGCAAAAACCCAGGCAGGCATGTCCCTCAAGGAGCCAGTGAAATGTATCAGGGTCAGCCATGCCTTGCATATGTCGGATTTTCTGGCGATAAAGGATGACCTGAAGGCTGTGACAGCTGCAGCAGACATTGAGTACAGCACAACAGAGACCGGTGCATCAGAATGTGCGGTCCTTTTTCCCTGACAATGGATTTCTCCAAAATCCCGAAAGTGGAGGACGCCGACTCTATCATTTCAGCAGCGCTGAGAAAGGGCAGGTGCAAAATCACGCAGGGGCGCAGCAAAAAAGGCATTGCCCAGATACGCAAAGACCATGAGAGGGCTTTATTGCTTGCCTCAGCATCCCTGCAGAAAAAGCTTGGCAGGATACTCTCAAGTTTTCCGCTGAAAAAGGTTAGCGCGTTTTACGCAGAGCTCATCTCAAACTGCCTGGAGGGCGCACGGTTGAGAAAGGCTTTGTGGGGCCTGGAGTGGTCTGTCCAGAAAATAGGGGAGCTTGAAAAAAAACATCTTGGCATGATGCGCAGGGCACGGACAGCTGAGGCGGTAGGGGACGCAAGAAAGGCATTCCTTGGAAGGGCTGGGTCAATAGTTCGAAGGGCGGACCTGGCATACCTTGAAAAAGCAAGGTTTGCCATGAGAAAATTTCCAACGCTCAAGGAAATGTACACAGTTGCAATCTGCGGCTATCCCAACACCGGAAAGTCCAGCCTGCTTATCCAGCTGACAGGTGCCAGCCCAAAGGTCAGGGACTACGCCTTTACAACCCAGAGCCTGAACCTTGGCTATTTCGGCAGCATACAGGTTATTGATACGCCGGGAGCCTTTAACAGACCGCTAACGCAGATGAACCAGATTGAAAAGCAGTCATATCTGACAATTTCCCACCTGGCTGACCTGGTAATCTTTCTCAAGGACCCGACAATGCCCCAGGGAGAACAGGAACTGCTATGCAAACGTGTGCAAGCCCTTGGCAAAAAGACAGTTGTTGTGGGCGCAAAGGCTGACCTTGGAAAATGCAGGTCAGCCAGGCTTTACGTTTCAGCAAAGACAGGCGAGGGGATAAGGCAGCTTAAAGGCCTAATTAAAAAACATGAAGCCGCAGGCAAGAAAGAATATGACAAGCATTGAAACTGCCCTGTCAAACAAGACCGCCCTTTTCTCAATTCCAAGTGCCAGAATTGCTGCAATTGAAAGAAAGCCTATTGTAAGCTGCCGTCTCTGAAAGAGCATCAGCACAGCAAGAACCGCAATAAGCACAGCACACAGAATCTGCGGGGCATGCGCCCTTAATGCAGACAGGATTTCGCTCTTTTTTTTCATTCTGCAAAATTCTGAATATCACACAATGCTGCAGGAGCAGGGCAACTTGAACGAGGCACGCCTGAGGGCGCTTCTGGCTGAGCTTTCCTGGCCGCTGTCCACATGCGCAGAAAAAATTGCCTGGCCTTTTCTGACCTGCGCTGCAATGCCTATGGCTTTTCCGAATGACTTTTTCATGCCTGTGCTCATCCTGTCAGCGCCTGCGCCGGACGCCAGCGGGTTCTCCCTTAGCACATGGTGCGGAAAAACCCTGATTTTCAGGCAGAAGCCCTGCTTTCCAAGGTTTTTTTCCAGCAGCCTGTTCGCAGAGAGCCTTGCGCTTTCCAGCGCATTGTGCCGCAACTGCAGGCTGTCCCTTGTAACAAGCCTGACCTGAACCGGGAAGGTGCGCCTTGTGTTGCCGCTTTCATAGCGCACAACCTTGCTTGCAGGGGTTGCCCTGACATAGGAAAGCTTCTTGTACTTGGACTTGCGGGTATAGGACCTCTCAAGATTCCTGTACGAACAGCCCTTTCTGAGCCTTGCCATTTTCGTGCGATTATTGGATAATTATATAAACCTATCGAAACCTTTATAAAGTTGCTCGGTCAGCTGATTGGCAGAACACAAAAGAGGTGCGACTATGACAAAAGCTTCACTTAGCCTTTCTGTTAATGCTATTGTCGTCTTTGTGCTTGCCTTTGCCCTGCTTGCAGTGGGCCTCGGATTCACATACCTGTTTCAGGAAAAGGGAGAAGAGGGCCTGGGCCAGCTCCTGACATTTGAAGACCTCAAGCAGCCGGCATCCTCGACAAAGCCCCTGACAATTGACCGCGATGTCAACATACAGGCCAGGAAGACCAAGGACCTTGAGATTGGCTTTTACAACAGGGACAACCAGCAGCATTCGGTCAGACTCTATGTCCGTGAATGCGTGAATGAGGACGGAACAACAATTACAGCAGGACTGCCAACCATTGCTGCGCCAAGCGCGGATGTTGATGCAAACCAGGGTACGGGATTCAGGGTGATAATGAAGGAGAACGGCATGCCCAGCGGCCAGACTTACATCTGCAAGCTTACAGCAGAGGACGGCAGTGTGCTTGAATCCAAGCAGTTTTACCTGAATGTTCAGTCGTAGGTGGTGCAAAATGAAAAAAAATGTACTTGCAAAGAAGAAGAAAACACTGACAAGCGAACAGGAATTTGAGATAATGAAGCTTGTACTGGACAAGTTCCTGTGGCTGGGGTTTGGCATTATGGCTTACGGGCTGTACGTTATCATTGTCCAGGCAAGGGAAGTTCTGCAGGGCTTTGCCATGATGATTGTTGGCGCAATCCTTCTGGTGCTGTTCATGATGCTTCTTGTCAAGGAATATGAGATCATCAAGTAGGATGAAGAGGAGGGCTGTTGAGCTCTCCATAAACTTCATCGTGATGTTCGTTCTTGCCATGGCTATGTTTGGAGCAGGCATAATGATAGTCAGGCAGATTTTCGGTCATGTTGATATAATCGAAAAGGAGCTTACAGAACAGCAGAGGGAGCAGCTTGAAGCAATTCTTGCCCAGGGGCCTGAGAAGGTCAAGCTTCTTTACGCAACCAAAAGGATAAGCGCAAGGGACAATGATGTCTTCGGCCTTGGCATAAGAAACGATTTGTCAGGAAACGGTGATTTCTATGTGCTTGTGTACTGCGATGCGGCATTTGAGCGGGACAGGGATGTTATCTGTGACCGTGACAGCGCAAAGACCTGTGCCGCATACGAATGGGCTTATGTGGAGGAGGGCCCCCACAGGATAGCCAAGGACGACAGGAAAATTGTGGAAATTTTTGTGCGGCTGCCCAAGGAGGCTGTGCAGGGCGCAACCTACGTGTATAATGTCAAGGTCTGCCAAAGCAGCCAGTGCAGCCCGTCCTCAAGCCAGAACCAGTACGACACCACCAAGCAGTTCAATGTGGTTGTTAAATGACGCTGCATGACTGGCTAATTATGCTGCAGAAAGCATCAACTTCAAGGCTTGCGCTGCCAATTAGAAAGCCGTCAACATTTTCCACTGCTGCAAGGCTTTTTGCGTTGCTGGGATGCACGCTTCCGCCGTAGATTACCCTCGCAGCAGCCTCTGGTGCAATTGAGCGCAAATATCCCCTGATAAGCCCGTGCGCCTCGCCTATCTGTCCGGGCTTTGCTGCCTCATGCGAAAGCCTGCCATGGCTTATTGCCCACAGGGGCTCATAGGCAATTACCACCCGGCCAAGGGAATTTGCGTCAAGCCTTCCAAGGCACTTTAGCTGCGAAAAGAGAACTGGGGCGGTCCGGCCGGCGCTTCGTTCCCTTTTGTTCTCGCCAATGCAAAGGACTGCAGTAAGCCCGCTTTCAAGCACAAGGCCAAGCTTCTGGCTGACAACTGCGTCAGTCTCGCCGAACAGGGTGCGCCGTTCGCTGTGACCGACAATTACATGGCTGCAAAAATCCCTCACCATACCAACCGAAACCTCGCCTGTGTAGGCGCCGCCTGGATACATGCTGATGTCCTGGCAGCCCAGCTGCAGTCGGCTTTGCTTGAGAATGTCAAATGCCGTGATAAGCGAAACAAATGACGGAAATACGACTATGTCTGCGTTGGGCAGAGAGGCAGCCCTGAGCTTATGAAGAAAATCCGCCGCCTCGTTGTTTGTCTTGTTCTCCTTCCAGTTTGCACCGAAGAAAAGCCCCCCCATAGTGGGATAATTCCCGCATATGTTATTTAATCTTGCGCCACCACCGCCATGTAGTCAGCGCCCAGAGCATATTATAACAACCATACAGTAGTTAAAAATAAAAAATTTTTTATACTCGCTGTAATGCCCCCCTTCCATGAGAGAGCTATTGGTCCTGCCGGTTTTCCTGGCAGTGTTCGGTTCAATTGTCCCTGACCTTGTTGCACTTTCAGAAGACACTGGAGCCAAGGCAGCGGAATTTGCTGACGACATGAATAGTGCAATAGACTGCGCCACCAGGGCCATTCCAATATCTGTCTGCAGCCCTGACCTGATGGATTCTGACTTTTCGCCTGAAATGGAAAAATTCGGGGAAGTCCGGGCCGAAATCCAAAGGCTTGCAAACAGGAGCATGCAGGAGTAGGCTTACCTGGACTCTTCCTCGACCCTTTTTAGCTTCTCAAGGTTTTCGTGCGCAAGGTCCTGGCTCTTGCCCTGGTTCCTGTGCAAAGCCCCGGGCGGCACATTGGGCCCGGCCACTGCAGGAACAGTGCTTGCAGTCTTTGTTTCCCGCTTAAGAACATCAATTTTCTCCCTGTTGCCAGGGTCTGTCTCTGCCCTCAGCCTGTGTATTTCGCCTGCCAGGGTCTTAACCTTCCGCACTTTTGCAGAGTGCAGCCTGCGCAGGTAGACAATGTAAAAGACTATGAAACCCAGCACAAAAAGCGGGGCAGCAATCTCAATCAGCCTGATGCTGTGCATAAGCCACTCGTTTCTGACGGTGTTTTCAAACACGAGTGTCTTAAGGACCAGCTGCCTGTCAACGCCGTAGACTTCCGGAAGCAGGTTCATGGATGGGTTTTCGTTTGTTATGTATGTCACAACCCAGGTTTCGCCAGCCGCAAGCGCGGGCACGTGCCATCTTCCCTTGCTTTCTGTAACCTGGCTTATCTCCCTGAAAACATCCTGGGCGCCAAGAAATTCCTTGACATAGAGGTCATTGATGGCGCTTTCTCCGAGGTTTGAGAGCGCAAGGGAAACCTTTACCTCGCTGTCTGTTGTGTAGCTCAGCTTTTTCTGTATGAAAACCCTTTTCTCAGGAATGTACTGCCTGACAAAAGGGATCCTGCGGGAATACAGCGTCTCGTTCAAGTAGCGCACCACAGCCGGCTCAAAATAGTCAAGGCCGAGGCTAAAGTTGTCCTCATAGGTCAGCTTGTACTGGAAGGTGCGGACAGAATCCGGGTTTATCTTCTCAAGCCATGTCAGGACGCCATTTGTGCTCCTGTTTGCACCGCCCGGGTCAGTTACCGCAAATCCCGAAGGGACTTTTTCAGTAAGGTAGACATACCGCGCAACCGGAGCAAAGTTGTTTATCTGCACGCTTACCACAGAAAGGTCGCCGGGAACAACAGTTGCCTTTGAGACGCTCTTTTTGACATACATCAGGTGCTCAAGATAATCAGTCACGTTTGTCAGGTTCTCGCTTTCTAACAAAGTGCCGTTCTCTGCAATGAACAGGTCATCCTGGGTGAACCTTTTGATTGTGTGCCTCCCTGTTATGAGCGGGACAGTGTCGGTCTGTGCCTCCACAGAGAGCCAGTACACTTCGCCATCTGAGGCATTGTAGTCCAGAATATCCTCGTGCCAGCTTGACCTTGGAGGGATGATTATTGCAGACGCGTCCGCAGGAAAATGCCACGACTCAATTTCAGCGTTTGGATCCCTGTCCAGTGTCTTGATTACGTCAACTGATGTCACATTCTGATACAGGTCAGTGGGGTTGTTGAGCATCACTGTGACCAGGCGCCTGCCCTTCACAGACTTTATCCCCTCTGTGTCAAGAGTTATGTTTTCTATGTCTGCCTTCCTTATGTTGCTTTCCATGAACGCATAGAGGTTTGCGGATTTTCTGTAAAGTCCTGTGTGCATTACGCTCCTGTTTGCGAGCATGGGGTCGTAGCCCAGGATGCCCCTTATGGTATAGCTGAACTCAATGGTCTCGCCACTGTCAATGTAGGGGATATATATGTAGCCTGGCTTGATGTAGTCAGTTGCATTGTCCTCCACAATTGTAAGCGGGCCCAGGTCGTATGTGAACCTCAGAAAGTCAAAGCTTGTGTTAAGGGGGTTATGCACATATATGGCGCCCTCTACATTTGCGACCCAGAACATGTCAAAATAGCTTATCACCTTGCCAGACTCTGTGATGTTGACTGCCAGCCTGTCCTGCCCGTAAGCCATGGGACAGAGTAGCAGCAGCCCTGCCAGAAAGACAATGCGCTTCATTTTCAGGCTCTTAACCTTTTATGTATAAAAAATGTTGCGGCAAGCAGAGCAAGTATGACAACCATCCAGAACACATTGACCGCCCGTATGCCCATTTTAGGCAGGGGAATTACTGTATACTCAACAGTCATGTCCTCCCGGTTGCTCCATGTTACAACCCTGTATTTTTTGCCGTCCTCCTCCACGAGCTTAACCTCGGCGCCCGGAGCGTAGGTGACACGGTATCTGTTCGGCAGATACAGACTCTGCTTCTGGTCCTTAATCGGGATTGTGGTCTCTTCCAGGGGGACAGTTATTTCGTAGAAAAGCAGCCCCTTGGGCTCAAAATCCAGGCTGTAGTCAAGAAAAACCACGTAGGTGAACTGCGGCAGAACCGGCTCCCAGACACTGACAACAATGTCTGTCTCCTCGGCTGTCTCCAGCTTGCGTGTATTGAGCTTTTTGTCAAAATCATTCTGCGCCTGAAGAAGGCTCACAGCCGATGCCACTTTCTCGCCTTTTCGGATTTCGTGCAGCCGGAAATGGAGCTCTCCGGGGATAATTGGGTTGCTGCCGACATTCTGAAGCACAATTTTGCGGCTTATCTGAAGCCTGTCATCAGCAAGCGCTGTTCGCGTCTCATAGCTCTTAAACACCACGACCTCGGCATGCACGCTGCCTATGAGGACAGAAACGAGAAGTGCAAAGACTACCAGAATACTGCTTCTCCTAATCAATGCATCACTACCCACAATTTCCCCCTTTTTTAGGATTTTCCGGTTGTGTCGTCGAGCTTCTTATTAATCTTGTTTGTTATCAGCAGGTTTGTTACGTTTATGACTATCAAAAACAGGACCACTCCCAGGTATATTATTTCCTTTGTATAGCTCTGAAGGCCGGTTATTACCGCGATCACAGGGCTGACGCTTGCGCCGTCAACCTTGAGCGGGTCCAGACCGACTATGTACAGGTCAGTTGTCCTGTACGGGCCTGTGCCATTTGCCATGTAGCTGACATTCCACGAATAATTCGACGGGGCTGTTGCATCGGGGCCGTTCTTTGGCCCAAGGGACGAGTTCATTGTGCCTTTCCACGGTATGTTCCACCTGTAGGATGTGCCCTGGAAGCTTCCCCCGCTGACAGCGAGGCTTGTGCATTCGCTGGTCGGGCAGCCGCCCCTGCTCATGTTATATACTGTAAACTCGTCTGGTACGAAGTCATAGACAGTAACATAGGTGTACTCAGGTGTCCAGCCGTTGCCTATGTTCTCAACCCTGGTCTGGATGTAATAGCTGTCCTCGCCTATGCTGGTTACGTTTTTCTGCACCTCAAGCCAGTAGCCGTGCACAACATATATGTACTTGATATACAGGTCTGCGCCGCTTACGGTCCTTGAGTAGTTCATTATCTGGCTGTACTTGTTGGTTATCAGCCAGTAAGGGTCCATCCACACGACAGGCGGGGGGTAGCTGCTGTTTGTTCCGTCTGTATAGTTGAAGTACCACGAAGCGCCGCTCCAGGGCGTTGTGATGTTAATTTCTGTTGCAGGCGTGTAATTGTATTCCAGCTTTCCCCAAATTGTGTCCGAAGTGTCGTTTGACGGGTCCATGTTCTCTGTAACCCATACTGTGACTGTGTTAAGGTCAAACGTGATGTTCTTGTTTGTGAGGACTATTGGGGTTATCTGCCAAGTCACATTGTGGCTAAGCGTGTTGTCTGCAGGCTGGCTTATCCTTTTCTGGAAGCTGAAATTTACTGCTGCGCTTGCGTTGACATAGTCAAGGCTGAGATTTGAGATGAGGAAACTAACATCATAAGTAAGGTTCTCAACAATTGCCTGGTAGGTTGCTGTGAAGGGCACAGACAGGGGCGAGCGCACGAGATACTCAATGCCTACAGTCTCATTGTAGGCAAGGGTTCCACCGTTGGGCTGCCACGTCCACTGCCGTTTTCCCGTGTCTGTCACATTCGTCCAGTCTCCGACCTGGAAGAGCTTCTCAAGGGAAAAGTTAAACGAACTGGTGTTCCAGACAACATCCTGGCTTGTTATTGTCATAAAGATGTTGTTGATGGGAAGACCCAGGTAATTGGAGTTGGTGATGTTTTGCGCAACAGTCCAGTTGAATCCGGCAAGGACTTTCCTGTTAAGCCCTGTGTCGTTGTTGACGTAGGTTGAGGATATATCCAGAGGCGGGACAACGCTCACGCACGACATGTCGTAGGTAAAAGTTGAATAATTGCCGGGCCGAAGTTCAGGAATATGGATGATGATGGTCTCATTGGGCTGGCCGCTTGTCTGGTTGCCAAACTTGGTCGATGCATCCCACGTGAAGTTTGTGAGCATGCTGTCAGTGTTGGAGAACTGGAGGGAAATGTCAAAAACAGTGTCAGAGCCAGGGTTTGTAACGTTCAATGTGCCGTTGACATAACAGACTGTTACATTCTCTGTCAGAAAAAATGATTCCGCAAATGTGGTGTTTCTGTACACGACCTCACGGATAGTAACATTAAGGTGAGTGCCAACCGCTGCCACACCCGAAGATAACAAAACCATCATTATTAGCAGAAAGACCCTTTTCATGTTACTCCTCTTTTGCTGATA
Organism: uncultured Methanosarcinales archaeon; assembly: GCA_964523155.1. Classification (GTDB taxonomy): domain Archaea; phylum Nanobdellota; class Nanobdellia; order Woesearchaeales; family DSVV01; genus CAYXZQ01. The sequence goes on along the minus strand of CAZFZC010000014.1, from coordinate 2,877 downwards.
TACACTTTGATATATTAATTGGCTTTTGCGATGTATTAATATATAAACTTTTTGATTTTGCGGCTTGTGTCTGCCATTGCATTCCTTGTTTATTAAGTTTTTGCCTCTTTTCCCCTGTAGAAGAGGGCAGCGTCCTCTGGGGGAACCGGGTTGATTATGGTCCCTGTGCAAAGCTCAAAGCCTGCCCGCCTGGCCTTTTCCAGCCTTGGCGCAAGCACAAGCTGAAAATGGATGGGGCCGTAGTGAAAGTAAAAATTGTAAGGGGCGCCGATTTCCCTGAGCCTGAGCAGTGCCTGCTTCAGGAAGGCAGCAAACTCAGAAACCTCGTCCGACTCCAGCTCTGAAAAGTGCAGCACATGCCTCCTGGGCAGGACCAGGAGTTCAAAGGGGTACTGGGAAGCATAGGGGGCAAATGCCACAACAGACTTTCCCCTGAAAACAGAGCGTGTGCTGCCCTCCTCCCTTCTTATAATTTCGCAGTAGGGGCAGCTGTCATACTGTTTGGCTGCTTTGCACTTCTCAGCAATAGGCGTGGGCAGAATATTGTAGGCAATAATCTGTGAGTGTGGGTGCTCTATGCTGCAGCCTGCCTCCCGGCCCTTGTTCTTGAATACTGAGACAAAGCGAACCCCGCTGTGCTGCTCAAGCGCAAGCACCCTTGATGTGTATACGGAAAAAACATCCTCAATGTGGCGCACAGCGAGGTCTGCAAGCTGGCTGTTGTGGTCAGGGGTTTCCACAACAACCTCATGCGCGCCCACTGCGTGCGAGTATGTGTAAAAACGATTGTCAGTCGTCAGCTGGCTGCAGCCATCTGCCTGCACAGCCGGAAACTTGTTTGCAAACACCCTTATCCGCCAGCCCTGGTTTTCCTGCAGCCTCATGATTTCCGGCGGGGTTGTGTGCTCGTTGCCAGGACAGAAATAGCAGAATTTGGCATCGGCAGCCTTTTCCTCTGCTGCAAACTGGTGCGGCCTTTTTGCACGCTCTGCGGCAACTATTACATACCTGTCCAGAATATAGTCCTTCCTTAGCTCTGCCATTTTCTCACTTTTCCAGGGCCATATTGTGCGCCCTGACATAATTGTTTATCAGTATCTTCCAGTCAGCGTGCTCTGCCAGCTCTTTTGCGAGCATCTTCTGCAGCACCCTGTCCTTCCTGTGCAGCTTTGCAAAGCTGTGCAAAATGTCCGTAAAGTCGTTTATGACACTCTCCTCGTCCCGGTTGTGCCTGTCGAGTATGAAAATGCCGCCCCTGTGGTTGCCCTCCTGTGCGTTTATCTTTGTCTTTATGAACCGTCCGAAGCCCGCCAGGTCAGTTGTGAGCGAAGGGACGCCCAGGGCCGCACTCTCAAGCGGCGTGTAGCCGTAGGGCTCATAATAGCTTGGGAAGACACCGAAATGGCAGCCCTGCAGCGCCTCATAGTACTTGAGGTTAAGAAGCTGGTCGTTTCCGTCAAGATAGACAGGATAGTGTATCACCTTGACTGGGTCCTCGGCCCTGTTAAGGAGCCCTGCCTCCCGAAACCCTTTCTGGATTGCGTCAGAGTCCTCGCTGGGCAGGTAGTGCGTGGAAAGCGGCGGCCGCCCTTCCTTTTGGAACCTGATGTAAAGCCTTCTTGCCTCCTGCTTGAAATCCTCGTCATACAGGTCGCCTTCCCTAAGCTCCCTGTCAGTTATAATGCTGTTTATCAGCCTGCGCCTTATCGCAGGGAGGTTTCTGTCAACAAACCCCCTCACCTGCTCGTGCTCCTCGCTGCTGTCAACCAGCCTCGAACGAATGCCCGACGCCTCTGAAGGTATCCAGAAAAACACTATCACAGCCTTGTCTGCATTCTCGCTTCGCAGACGGGCGTTAAGCCGGCCCAGGGCTTTTATGAATATGTCAATTCCCTTGTTCCTGAACTCGTACCTGCCGACAATAAACATCTGGAGGGTTTGCTCCATGTCTATATGGTAGTAAGGCAGGAAGTAGTAGGACAGAAAGTCCCTAATCTCGTCCCTGTACTGGGCGTGCTTAAGCGAGCACTCCTCAAAATTCGGAAACTTCTGGATGTCCAGGCCGTTTAGCAGCAGAACCTGAGCCTTTCTCCCAAGAATAGTCTCGGCCTCTATTGCGGTTATCTCGCTTACTGTAGTAAAAACATGGCATTCCTGCGCACAGGCGCGCTCAGTAGTGAACTTGTCAACCACCCCAAGCTCCCTTGCCTTTGCATCGGGCTCCATTGAGTCAAGGATGCTGTAGAGGTCCTGGCCGTTTCCTGCTATGCTTCTGCCAAGCATTGTCGCATGCGTTGTAAAAACCGTCTTTATCTGCGGAGCAGTCTTTGCAGTGTGCAGGAGGGCAATTCCCGCAAGCCACTCGTGGAAGTGAGCCACTACCTTTTTTCCTGGAGAGTCAGCGGCAATCTCCTCAAGAAGCCTTGCAACTGAATAGGCCCAGACCATCGGCTCCTCATAGTCCCAGCCGCAAAACAGCGTGTCAATCTGGTAGTTTTCCCATAGCCACTTCTTGATCTCGTTCTTTTTTGGCAGAACCCCTGAAAAGTCCACCAGGAGCACTTTCGGGCTGCCCTTTGCAATCCACTTGCCGAAAATGCAGGAAATTCCCCCCCTATGAAGCCGCTCTATCGCGCCTGAGTATGCCTGGGGCGCAGGCTCCTCCTGTATTTCGATTACAGCCTTGTCCCGGAAATACGGGCCGACTAGGCAGTAGTCCCTGTAGCGCTCAGTCATCAGCTCGGTCTTGCTTTTTACAACTGTGTAAATGCCGCCAACCTTGTTGCAGACTTCCCACGAGACCTCAAAAAGCATGTCCGCTGCCGGAATCTCCATACGAAAGAATCCCGCAGAGGTAGTATATTAATCTTTAACACC
>CAZFZC010000013.1:3050-13351 GCA_964523155.1 uncultured Methanosarcinales archaeon | reverse complement strand
TACTGGTGTGACAAGCTGGGACTTAAGGGGAGAAATCATGCCCTGCCAGCAGAGCCAAAAAGCATAATCTTTGACTTCGTAACAGAGCATACGCTTCCTGTGCAGTCGCTGTTGATTACATAAGGAGTTGATTCCTCCGGCCTGTGAGCAAGCACGTGTTTGACTGCATTGGCGTACGCGAGCCTGTTTTCTGTGTTGACATTGACCTTGGCGATTCCTGCTGCAATTGCGTCCTTGACAGCCTTCTCAGGTATCCCGCTCCCGCCGTGCAGGACAAGGGGCACAGCCACAAGAGCCATTATCCTTTTCACACGCTCAGTGTCAATAATTGGCTCATCAGTGTACATCCCGTGCATGTTCCCAACTGCTATTGCCAGGCTGTCGCAGCCGGTGCTCTTCACGAAATCAGCCGCCTGCTCAGGGTCAGTCATTTCAATATCATGCTTAATCCGTTCCGAGTGGAACTCGCTGTGGCCGCCTATGTGCCCAAGCTCAGCCTCAACGCTTACACCCTTTGAATGCGCGTAGTCAGCCACCCTTTTTGTCAGCTCCTTGTTTACGCTGTAGGGCAGAAGCGAGCCGTCTATATGCACAGAATTGTATCCGCACTCTATCGCCGCCCTGCACATCTCAAATGACTTGCCGTGGTCCAGGTGCAGGACCAGGGGAATCCTGAGCCTTCTGCACAGCCCAAGAACAACGCTTGAGGCATTCTCAAGCCTGAAATGGTCTGCCTCCCTCTCAGATGTAGAAAGAAACACAGGCGAGGACAGCCCTGCTGCAGCGTCGGCAATCCCGTTGAGGATCTCTATTGTGCTGAAGTTAAACGACCCTACTGCATAGCCATTTTCAAGGGCCTTTGCAAGAACCTCTTTTGCGTTGGCAAGCATTGCACACTGATTATAGAGTCTGTTTTTAAATTTTTTGCCCTGCTGCCAAAGGCGCATAAATCACACAACCTCATACAGAATCATAAGCTTTATATAATACGTGCCCGTGTCAGCAGACCATGAAAGAGCGCATTACACTTACTCTGGACGCCGAGATTCTCAAGCGCCTGGACCAGAGCATTGACGGGTTTCACATCAAGAACAGGAGCCATGCGGTTGAGCTTTTGCTCCTCAAGGCAATGGAGGCTGACATCTGCCACCAGGCAGTCATCCTTGCTGCAGGCAGGCACGAGGGCTTCACCATGCCGGTCGGGATGCAGAAGGTGCACAACAAGCCTGTGATTGAGCACCTGATAGAGATGTTCAGGAGGTACAACATCAGGGACATTCTCATTGGCATCTCCTACCAGAAGGAGGCTATCAAGGAATACTTCGGCAGCGGAAGCAGGTTCGGCGTCAGGATACGCTACATTGAGGAGGACAGGCCTGCGGGCACGCTGGGCACAATCAGGCGCGCGGCAATGTTTCTTATAGGCCCGTTCTTCGTCACGAACTCAGACGAGCTAAAGGACGTGAATCTGCGGGACATGTACAGGGTTCACAGGGAAAACAACGCGCTTGCCACAATTGCCCTTACGACAGTGCGCGACCCCAAAAAGTACGGGGTTGTGAGCCTTGACGGGATAAGGGTAAGGGAATTTCAGGAAAAGCCCAGGAAAGGCGGCCACAACCTGATAAATGCCGGGCTGTATCTGCTGGAGCTTGAGGTGCTCAAAATGATCCCTGAAGGCCAGAGGATGCTTTATGATTTTTTCCCTATACTTGCTGCCCAAAACAAGCTTATCGGATACCCGTTCTCAGGCCAGTGGCTTGATGTTTCAGCTGACTATTCGCGGGCTGCGCGGGAGTGGAAGTACTGATGGATGCAAAAATATTCAAGGCCTATGACATACGGGGCATATACCCCGGCGAGCTGGACAGCGAGGCGGCATACCTTATTTCGAGGGCCTTTGCCACGTTTCTTTCGTGCAGGAAGGTGGTTGTGGGCTATGACATGCGCGAGAGCAGCATGCCGCTGTTTGATTCTGTTGTAAGGGGCCTTGTTGAGCAGGGCGCAGACGTTGTGGATATAGGGATGTGCAGTACCCCCATGTGCTATTATGCAAACCATTCCCTTGGCGCTGACGCGTCTGTGATGATTACTGCCAGCCACAACCCCAAGGAGTACAACGGCCTTAAGCTCTGCAGGGAAAAGGCAATACCCCTAAGCGGAGACACAGGCATAATGCAGATTAGGGACATTGCAGAAAAGAAGGACTTTGCCGCTTCGCAAAGGAAAGGCAGGGTTATCACGCATGCAGGTCTTCTTGAGGAGTACCGCGGGTTTGTGCAAAAGTCGCTGTCAGGGCACAAATGGGGCAAAAGGCTAAGGGTTGTCGCTGACTTTGCCAATGCCATGGGCTCTGTTGAAGCCGGGGCACTCAAGGGCCTGGAAATTGAGCTTATCCCAATGTTTGAGGAGCTTGACAGCTCATTTCCCAGCCACGAGGCAAACCCCCTTAAGACAGAAACCCTGGCAGAGCTCAGAAAAAGGGTGGTTGCCGAAAATGCCGACATGGGGATTGCCTTTGACGGAGATGCGGACAGGATAGGCTTTGTGGATGAAAAGGGGGATATTGTCCCCATGGACCTTGCAATGGGCGTTATGGCCCAAGAGATACTTGCAGACAATCCCGGGGGGACTGTCCTTTATGACCTGCGAAGCAGCCGCGCTGTCAAGGAGGCAATTGAGGAGGCAGGGGGCAGGGCCGTGATGTGCCGCGTCGGGCACTCTTTCATCAAGCAGCAGATGCGAAAGGAAAATGCAGTCTTTGCAGGCGAGCTTGCAGGCCATTACTACTTTGCCCAGAACTCCTATGCCGAGTCCACTGCCCTTGCCGCAGGAAGGATGATGGCTGCAGCAGGCGCAGGAAAGCTCTCAGAGCTGGTTGCCCCGCTCAGGAAATACTTTCACAGCGGCGAAATCAACTCAGAGGTGGGAGACAAGGATGCTGTGCTTGCGGAGCTTGAGCGCAGGTATTCTGACGGCAGGATATCAAAGATTGACGGCCTTCTTGTGGAATACCCTGACTGGTGGTTCAGTGTCCGGGCGTCTAATACCGAGCCCCTGCTGCGGCTGAACCTTGAGGCCAGGGACAGGTCCAGGATGGAACGCATGCAGCGTGAGCTTTTGTCCCTGATACGCAGGGAGAGCCCGGCAAAACCATAAATTTATAAATACCCCGTTTTTCTCCAGACCCGAAAAGAAGACAAGGGAAAGGAGTCGGAGAACTTTTTTCTCAGAAGGTGATGATTGCTCCGATGAAGAAGGATAAGGCGCTTGTGCCAAGCTTAAGGGAAAAAAAACGGTACCTGGCTTTTGAGATAATCTCAGAAGGGGCTGCCGGTGCCGGGGCAGCGTGCAGGGACATCGAGAAAGCCCTTCTTGCGCACCTTGGGACGTTTGGCATGGCAAAGGCAGGTGCCTTCATCGTGAAGGACAGCTACAGCCCCAGGACAGGGCGCGGGGTAATCAGGGTATCAAGCGCAGGCCTTGACAGGGTCAGGGCGTCGCTTGCGCTGATAACTGAAATCGGCGGAAAAAAAGCGGCAGTCAGGAGCATGCTGGCATCTGGGATGCTTCACAAGGCACTAGCGGAGGTAAGAAAATGCAGGCAATGAACCATCAGCTTATGGGATACGACAGGGCCATCACAATGTTTTCGCCCGATGGCAGGCTTCTCCAGGTGGAGTATGCAAAAAAGACAGTCAAGCAGGGCTCAACTGCAATAGGCATAACATGCCGCGACGGCATCTTGCTCTGCACAGACAAGAGGATTGTTGACAAGCTTGTCGTGCCTGAAAGCGTTGAAAAGATATTCCAGATTGACGAGCACATAGGCGCAACGGCATCAGGCATACTTTCAGACGCGCGTGTCCTGGTTGACAGGGCGCAGCTTCGCGCGCAGCAGTACAGGGTAACCTATGACAGTCCCATTGACCTGCTTTCAGTGGTCAAGGATGTTGCAAACCTGAAACAGCTCTGCACCCAGTCCGGCGGGCTTCGGCCCTTTGGTGTATCGCTGCTTTTTGCAGGGGTTGACAACGGCGTTCCAAAGCTCTTTGAGACAGACCCGACTGGCATATTCTTCCAGTACAGGGCGGCTGCAATCGGCGAGGGCGACCAGCAGGTTGAGGAAATCCTGCACAAGGAGTACAGCGAGGACATGGCAGTTGAGGACGGCATCAGGCTTGCGGTCAAGGCCATTGGTTCGGTTGTTGACGATTCCTTTGACATCATCCGGGTTGACTGTGTGGTAATCATGAACGACAAGCCGGTATTCACAAGGCTTGACACAGCAAGGCTTCGCAAGGTCTATGACGAAGTGAAGGGCGAGATCAAGAAGAAGTAAAATGGTGGGCGTTGACAAGGCGGTTGTTGCGCGCATTCAGCGCGCAGGTAACACTTTTGAGGTGCTTGTTGACTGTGACGCAGCGCTCGAGATGAGGTCCGGAAAAAGCATAGGGCTCTCCTCTGTTCTTGCCGCTGACAAGGTGTTCTCGGACGCCCGAAGGGGGCTTTTGGCAGGCGAGCAGCAGATGGAGGCTGCCTTTGGGACACAGGACACTGATGCCGTGGCAAGGGAGATAATCATGAAAGGCGAGGTGCAGGTCACAGCCGAGCACAGGAACAGGCTGCGCGAGCAGAGGAAGCGCAGGATAATTGAGACTATCCACAAAAACGGCGTTGACCCAAGGACAATGCTTCCCCATCCGGTCTCAAGGATTGAGCTTGCGCTTGAGGAGGCAAAGGTGCGCATAGACGACCACAGGTCCATTGAGGATGAGGTTGCAAGGATTGTGAAGCTGCTTCGCCCTGTCCTGCCTATCCGCTTTGAGAAAGTGCGCGTAAGGGCCAGGATAGGCGCAGTCCACGCTGCCAGGGCGTATTCTGCAGCAAGGAGCCTTGGCAGGATAGTCCGGGACGAGTGGCAGAATGACGGCTCATGGCTCGGCGTAATTGAGGTTGCAGCAGCCAACCAGCCCGAGCTTTTTGACAAAATCGGCAAGATTTCAGGAGGAGAGGCAGAGCTCACGATACTTAAGGAAGGTGAACAATGATGACAGGACTATTAGTTAAGGAAAGGACAGTTGTGGTTCCCGGCGAGGAGATTGCCGACGGCATGGACTATGTGCCTGGCTTTGGAACCTACAGGGCGGACAAGAAGATTCTTGCAAGTAGGCTTGGGATGGTCTTCGCAGAAGGCAGGGCGCTTAAGATTATACCTGTCTCAGGCAGCTATATCCCCAAGCGCAACGACGTGATTATCGGCAAGGTGATTGACGTCACCATGAACGGCTGGCGCATTGAGACCAACAGCGCCTATACTGCCATGCTGATGCTCAAGGACGGCTCGTCGGAGTTCATTGCAAGGGGCGCGGACCTGACGCACTATTACCAGCTTGGCGACTATATTGTATGCAAGATAACCAAGGTTACAAGCCAGAAGCTTGTTGACCTGACGATGAAGGGCCCGGGGCTGCACAAGCTAAAGGGCGGAAGGATTATCGCAGTCAATCCGTTCAAGGTGCCAAGGATTATCGGCAAGCAGGGCTCAATGGTTACCATGATAAAACAGGCCACAGGCTGCAGGGTAATCGTTGGGCAGAACGGGATTATCTGGATTTGCGGCGAGCCCAAAAAGGAGATAATCGCACTGAAGGCGATAAGGAAGATAGAGTCAGAGGCGCACCTGCCGGGGCTGACCGATGCAATAAGCAAACTGCTGGAGGAATCAAAATGAGCTTTGACAAGAGGCACGACGGCCGCGCGTTTGACGAGCTAAGGCCGATTGAGGCCCGTGCCGGCGTCATTCCCAACGCCGTCGGCTCGGCATATTTTCGGATAGGAAAGACAGAGGCGTATGCTGCAGTCTACGGCCCGAGGGACCTTTTCCCGAGGTTTCTCCAGGACCCTGGCTGCGGTGTCCTGCGCTGTAACTACAACATGATGCCTTTCTCGGGCGCAGGAAACAGGGTCAGGCCGGGAACCAACAGGAGGAGCAAAGAGATATCAATGGTAACAGAAAAGGCGATTAAGCCGGTTGTGGATCTCTCTGACTATCCCAATGCTGTTGTGGATGTCTATATCGAGCTTCCGCAGACAGACGCAGGCTCAAGATGCGCAGGCATATCCGCTGCCTCGATTGCGCTTGCTGATGCAGGCATACCTATGCGTGACCTGGTTCCGGCAGTCTCGGTTGGCCGCGTGGATGACAGGATACTTGTTGACCTTGACTATGATGAGGAGGCATACAAGGACGGGCCTGTGGCAGATATACCTGTTGCAATGATCCCGCTGACAGGGGAAATCACGCTGCTGCAGATGGACGGCGAGATAACAAAGGAGCAGCTGATGAGCGCTTTTGATATGGCAAAAAAGGCGCTCCTGAAGATATACGCGATTCAGAAAAAGGCACTTAAGGACAGGTACCGGGGCGGTGAACAGGATGAACAATGAATTCAAACAGTATCTGGTAAACTCGCTTGAGCAGGGAGTCAGGCTTGATGGCAGGGCTCTCGACCAGTACAGGGACGTTAAGGTGGAGTACTCAATCAGCTCTACGGCAGAGGGCTCGGCCCGCGTAAAGATTGGCGACACAGTTGTCCTTGCCGGAGTCAAAATGGAGATAGCAACGCCGTTTCCGGACAGGCCGGACGAGGGCGCAATCATGGTGAACGCGGAGTTTCTGCCGCTCTCAAACCCCAATTTTGAGTCCGGGCCGCCGGGCATGCCGGCTATCGAGCTTGCAAGGGTTGTTGACCGCGGAATCAGGGAATGCAACGCAGTTGACCTGAAGAAGCTAATAATCAAGAAAGGTGAGAAGTGCTGGATGATTGTCATTGACATCTGCACGCTGAACGACGATGGCAACCTGCTTGACGCAAGCGCCCTTGCCGCGGTTGGTGCGCTCAAGGATGCCAGGTTCCCGAAGTACGAGAACGAGGAGCTCGACTACAAAACAAAGACTGACCGTGAAATTGATCTGCAGAAAGTCCCTGTTGCTGTCACAGTCTACAAGTTCGGCAAAAGCCTTCTTATGGACCCGACGCGCTCAGAAGAGGGGCACATGGACGCAAGGCTCACAGTCACGACAACAGAAGAGGGCATAATCTGCGCGCTGCAGAAAGGCGGGGACAGCTCGCTTAAGATAGGGGAAATTCAGGAAATGCTCAACCTTGCGACTGCGAAGTCAGCGCTACTGCGAAAGGCGCTTTAGCATCCGCAGATTGCAAACGGAAACGGTATTATCCCGTTGCAGATTAAAAGCACCACTGCAGCCCCGATGATAATGCCGTAGAAAATCCCTTTGAACACGTCAGCCCAAAGCCCGACAAAGCCTCTTTTGTCCATTTTTCTATTTCTTGAATCACTTATATTTAAGCCTTGCGCAAAACCGGGTTTCTGCTAAAGGGGCGGGTTTGCGCCACATTATATGCTCATTTTCAAAAGCTTTTAATAGCTGGCTTTCTCAGGCAAGCTCCCATGGAAGACAGGTACATGGACCAGGTAAGGAAGCCGCGAAAGGGCGAGGATATACATGTCCTGCTTGAGGTCTGCAAGGACATAATTGACCTCGTAAAGGAAAAGGCAGGCGAGGAGGGCCTTGCAAAGCTGTATGAGCTGACAGGCGAGGAGCCCGGCCTGCTGCGCTATGGGACAATGATACCCTCTGATGTTGCAAACAGGTTCCGGATGGGCGCTGCGCGCGTCCTTTTTCCCTATGTGCCGCTCAACTTCGGGCTTGTGAAGGTTGGCGAGGCGCACGTCGAGCGTGTCTTTGCAAAATCCTACTCCAAGATGCTGATAAACAGGTACGTTCTTGGGCTTGCCGGAAAGATTGCCGGCGAGAATGCTGTTGCCAAAAACTACCTTAAGACCTTCTGCAGGCGCTCGATGGAGCTTACGCCGGAGAAGGGCAAGTTTGAAGCGGTGTTTCTGGACGACACGCATGCAAAAGTCATTATCAGCGAGATCTTCATGCTGCCTGAATACTATAAGGGGATTGTCAAGCGCGGACTTGAGCTCCTGGGGTACCTTGCCAGGGTCGAGATAAACACAGCCAGCCAGAGGGAAAACTATGTTGAGCTGATTGTCGAGTGGCAGAAGCGTCTTGGCGCGGCGAAAGCTGCCGGATGAGCCAATCAGGCAAAATGGTAGATGCGCTTGAGCTTGAGAATCTTTTTCCTGCAGCCCTCCCTGATTGCCTTTCTGAGGTCGCGAACAGAGTCCTGCAGGGCGCTTATCTCTCTGCCAAACCTTGCCAGATCACTTTTTGCCTTATCTAGCCGGGCACGCACCTGGGGGTGTTTTTTCCCTTCGGGCGAAAGCCTTCTTTCCTCGGCATTTAGCAGCCTCTCCTTTTCCCTGCAGTGCTTCCGGAACCCCTCAAGCGCAACCGCCACATCCCTGTATGCATACTCTGCGCGGACCATGCGGACAACCGCGTAGTACTGCACCTTGTCAAGGAGCATGACCTGCCTCCTTATGCAGGCGAACAGCGTGCCGTAGTCCTTTCTCTGCCGGGCCTCTTCTGCCTTCTGGTCAACAGAGTCCAGCTCCTTAATGGCCCTGATTACTGTGCTGTTAAGCCCGTGGAGAGTGCCCAGGTTCTTAAGCTCGCCAACCCCCCTGCCCCTGTTAAGCAGAAGGTCAAAAATCCCCATGGTAGGTTCACAGCCCGGTTTGCTTATAAATTTTTCCACAAAATATATTAAGCTGGGCTGCGCAGGCAGCACCATGAGGGAGGCCTTGTTTGCAGTCTTTCTGCTTGTTGCGGCGTGCTCAGCCAGTGTTTTGCCCCAGGGTTTGGTCAATGATACTGAGCCCATGAAAAGCACAGACCCAGGGCTTTTGCCAGGCAGTGAACCTGAAATGCCTGGCGCAGAGCAGGAAAATGAAGGGGCAGAGCCCGAGCAGGCAGAGTCCGAGCAGGCAGGACCAGAGCAGCCAGCCAAAGAGCCAGGGCCAAAGGGCAGGGAGGCAGACCAGGAGCAGGCTTGGCCCCTGACTGAGGCTCAATACTCGGAGATGTGCCCTGCACCCAAGGGGCAAGTGCCTGTGCGAACCACTTACGGGAGCAGTTTCATAGAATACTATGAGGTGCAGGGCTCATTTGAGGGTCCATACTGGAAATGGCGCGACCATAACGCAACAAAGCTTCTATCGCTTCGCTGCTACAGGGACGGCGAGAAGGACGGGCCTGCGGTTGACTGGGACAGGAACGGGCTGGTTGAAAAGGAACTTTTCTATAAGGATGGGGGGCTGAACGGGCCATACAGAGTGTGGTCAAACGGTGTCCTTGTGGAGGAGCTTGCTTATGCTGATGATGAATATGACGGTGTGTGGTCTGCCTGGACAGACGAAGGGGTGCCAAAATGGGTAAAGTCCTACAAGAACGGCGACAGGCACGGGATATGGAAAACATACTATCCAAGCGGCGCGCTTAGGGACGAGCAGGAGTATATTGGCGGGGAAAAGACCCAGAACTACAGGCTGTATTCTGAGGAGGGCTGGCTTGTTACAGAGAGGGAAGGCAGGCTTGAAGGCAACAGGTTCACAGGCACAATAATCTCATGGCAGGAGCCTGTGAACGGCGTCCGGCAGGGCGAGAAGTGCACCATGCGCCAGGGCGAGAAAGTGTCCTGCGAAACTGTGGCAGGCTGATTTGCAGCGGCCGGCCGGGCCATAAAAATCAGGAGGGAATTTGCAAAACATTTATATAATACCCTCCTACCCGTGCAGGACATCTTTGGAGGTACAAAATGGAAAGCTCAAGACCTTTTGACAGCCTGAACATAGCCCGGAACAAGCGGGTCATAGTGGAAATGAAGAACGGCAGGCAGTATGTTGGCACTCTGAAAGCCTTTGACCCTCACATAAACCTGGTTCTGGAAGGCGCTGAGGAAAGGGTTGAGGGCGAAGTCAAGCGAAAGCTCGGCGTTGTTTTCATAAGAGGGGACACAATCACTCTAATCTGCCCGGAGTAAAATGAAAGGAACCGCTTCTATGGGCCAGAAATCTGGCAAAAAGACCCATATCCACTGCAGAAGGTGCGGCCAGAAAACCTACCATATGAGAAAAAAGGTCTGCAGCTCATGCGGGTTTGGAAAAAGCCCCAGGCTGCGCAAGTACAACTGGAACAGCAGCAAGAAGCATTTTTAGCATAGTATATTCTTCCTGGCAGGTATATTCTTCCTGGCAGGGACTCGCGGGGGCAGCGCAAATCAGAGATTTGCTGGTCCCCGCTCGCTACACTCGCGGGGGCAGCGCAAATCAGAGATTTGCTGGTCCCCGCTCGCTACACTCGC
>CAZFZC010000013.1:0-2950 GCA_964523155.1 uncultured Methanosarcinales archaeon | reverse complement strand
GGGGGTGCCGGAGCGGCCAAACGGGACAGGCTTAGGACCTGTTGGCTTAGTGCCTGCGAGGGTTCGAATCCCTTCCCCCGCAGCCTTTCAGAAAAGCCTGACCATAGCCAAAGCTGGAGGTACTAATTCCGGCGCATTTTCTCTCAGGCAATTCTTTCGCAGAACCTGGCGTGGCTGTGCATGCATGGATATCCACATGGCTGTCAGTACGGCTGTTCAGTCAGCATGGCTGTTTCATACTGTGCAGTTTCATGCTATTCATACTTATTAATACTGTCCACACTATATTAATACTGTCCATACTATAAATACTGTCCATACTATATATACTCCATTTTATACTCCATTTAATACTCTAAGTTCGCGCATATGTTCGTGCACCAAAGGCACGGCTGCTTTTGGCCTGTATCAATATTGTCAGCATTTCCCATACCTGCACCTGAAAATTGTCAGGCTTGTCATCGGCAAAACTGCAAAAATTTTATATACGATAAATGCGGTTTTTGCCATGTTTTTAAATAAACTGCCCCTCTGGCACTGTATTTATTGTGGAGTAACAACCGCCCAAACTGCCAAAATAACGCATGCAGAGCCCTTCTCCTTGCAGTGCCCAAAAAAAGTGGGACATTTTTGTTCGAAAATTATTTAAAGGACTGTCTGCATTAGGAGGGTTCAGCAGTTATGCTACTTAGAGCATAAAACATATATAGGACGTAAAAGTCCGCTGGGAGCTCCGGCAAAGCCCGGGTTTTCCAGAATTTTGGTGGCCTAAAAACCAACACGGAGGTGTTAAGATGAAGGTAAGGAAGGCAATTAAAAGAATTGCTGCCCTTGGCGTTGGCGCAACTATGATGGGTGCAACCATTATGGGCGCTGCAGCCGCAGACCTGAGCGACTATCCGAACATGTTCATCAAGGATGGGCAGTTCGACGGTCTTCTGGTTGTCGGCAAGAATGCCATTGCAGTCGACACAATTGGCGTGACTAACATCGCGCTGGGGCTGCAGAAGGCGGCAGTTACAAAAACCACTGTTTGCGGCGGGACTACTGCCACTACAACAGGGGTCACTGGAGAGTATGTTTCCATTGAGAAGACAGGCGACAAGCTCAACATTGACGATGAGCTCGTTGATGTCCAGGACAGCGCTCTTGATGACGGCGACCTGCCGACCATACTTGCAGACGGCGAGTATGACGAAAGCGAGGGCGAGAAAGACAACGACGTGACCTACACGCAGGAGATTGCTCTGCAGGCAGGCACAGGAACAGTTGTCTTTGACCAGGACGATGACGATGCGCCTGAGGCAGGAGTCTATGTCAAGTTTGACAAGAACGAGGACATGTATGTGTACACGCTCGAGTTTGACGACGACGTAGATTATGACGCAACAGACGACTCCTCGATAGGAGAGGACCTGCAGTCCACAACCCTTGAAATACAGGGCCAGAAGTACACAATAACTGATGTGGATGCTGACTCAAACGGCGAGCTGGACAAGCTCACGCTGATGGTCGGCGAGTCAGTCATGTGGATTGCCCAGGACCAGACTGTGACAAAGGAGATTGACGGTGTCAAGCACACAATCAAGATGGTTGATGTCAACAACGACGCAGACAGCTGCGGGTTTGAGGTTGACGGCTCAACAGTCTGGATTGACGTTGACGAGACGCAGACAGTTTCCGGCGTGACTCTCGGCGTGACTGAAGCAAAGGCAGTCTATACCAAGGACTACGATGCAGACATCTGCAAAGTGTTCATCGGTGCAGAGGAGCTTGTGCTTGAGAACGGCAAGGAAGTTGAAGTCGCAGGCGATGACGTTGAGGGCTCGCAGGTTACCCTGACAAGCAGCGTTACAGGAACATCAGGCACCTGGTCAGACTTTTCAATAAGCTATGACCCGAGTGACGATGTCTACCTGGCCGACGGCGATGAGTTGGTTGACCCTGTGTTTGGCAACTTCAAGTTCATCGCGGGCGGAGAAGTTGCAGTGACCGAGGAGCTCAGTGTGACAGCATCAGGCGACACAGCAGAGCTTTCCTTCACGACGTACGACGAGAAGGAGATGACCCTCCCCTTCGTGCTTGATGAAGGGAACCAGCAGTTCAGGCTCGGCGAGGACTACGACGATGCTGACGAAAGGATTTACCTGCAGGGCGAAACCTGCGCACCGGCGTCAAACGACATAACTGACTGCGTCGGCGCAAGGTTCCTGGCAATTTCAAGCGGCGACATTGCGCACCTAATTGAGATTGCAGCAATCGACGATCCGGACAACAGCGACCCTGAAATCGACTTCGATGACCTGACCTACGGCACATCAAGCGACAACAACGACTATGCCAACTCAGGAAGCCAGGAGTTTGACATGAGCTCAGGCATGAACAACATCAACCTGACCATAAATGTTGCTGCAGGAACCATCGGCATCACAGCAACTGACTTCGGCGACCTGAAAACCGAGTTTGAGAGCGTCATTGCCTTTACAGGCAACTCGACCAACAGGACAGGCTTCACCCTGACTGAGAACGACGAGGCTGATGACGAGGGAGTCCAGGAAACGATTACAATCGGATTTGTGCAGGATGGCACAAATGACGATGAAATCAAGATACAGACTCCGACCGGCACAGGCCTGCTCTCGGCAAGCGTTGATCTGAGCGAAGATGACGACGATAACCAGATGTACATTACCGACTTCGGAACAAAGGTCCAGTACGACAGCGATGACGACGACGACCTGACAATGTGGGTTCCTGAGGAAATACTGTACGTCGAGTTTTTCGTTGCTGAAACAGGCGCCCAGTCAACAAAGACTGAAGGCAGCGGCGCAGGGTGCACTGTCAGCACGACAATGAACCCGATTCCGTCAACTGTGAACAAGTTCGACACCCAGGTCGCAAGCCCGGGAGCCCCGAACCTGATCACTGTGGGCGGTCCGTGCGCAAACTC
>CAZFZC010000012.1:0-13391 GCA_964523155.1 uncultured Methanosarcinales archaeon | reverse complement strand
GCCCATTGTTGCGGCGCTGCCCTTGAGGGTATGGAAGGCACGGAATAGTCTGCTGATGTTTTCTGCGTCTGCGCTGTCCTTTTCCAGAATCAGAAGGCATTTGTTTATTGTGTCAAGGTGCTCCCTGCTTTCTGTGAGGAAAACCTCCCTGAACTTTTCACTGTCCATTTTCACCAAGCAGCTTTACCAGGGTCTCGCTTACTGACTCGAGCGGCACCACGTAGTCTGCAAGCCCCGCGTCGATTATATGCTGGGGCATGCTCGGGATTATGCAGGACGAGGGGTCCTGGACAACAACCCTGCCCCCGTGCTCCCTGACTGCCCGGCAGCCTGCTGTCCCGTCGCTTCCCATGCCTGTAAGGACTGCCGCGATGGTCTTTGCGGCGAATATGGGGGCCACAGATTCAAAGAGAACATCAATGCTTGGCCTGACCCCGTGCCTGGGCTCGTCACTGCTGAGAAAAACGCGCAGGTCCTCGCCAACCTGCCTGATAATCATATGGCTTGCGCCCGGGGCAATAAGTACAACGCTCTTCTCCACCGGGTCGCCCTCCTCAGCCTCCTTCACCTTTATCCTGCAGACCGAGTCAAGCCGGTTTGCAAACTCCCTTGTGAACAGCTCAGGCATGTGCTGGACCACAAGAACAGGGACAGGCAGGTCTGGCGGAAGTGAGACAAGCAGGGTCTCAATGCTCTGGGGGCCGCCGGTTGAGGCGCCGATAATCAGGATCTTGCCTGAGCCCAGGACAGACCTGTGCAGCACGGGCGCTCCCTCTGCCCTCCTGATCCTTGCCCCTGATGCGAGCCTGACCTTGCGGATTATCTCTTTCTGGATGCTGTCCAGGTCAGCAGAAATTTCGCCCGAGGGCTTCTTGACAAAGTCAACAGCGCCGGCCTCCATGGCCTTTATCGTCTCGCGGGATTCGTTCTCATCGTGCGCGCTGAGAATAACTATCGGCGTGGGGTTCTCTGACATTATCCGCAGCGTTGCCTGTGCCCCGTTCATCTCAGGCATTTCAATGTCCATTGTTATAACGTCGGGCTTTAGCTCAAGCGCCTTTGCAATGGCCTCCCTGCCGTTTCTTGCTGTGCCTATCACAGAAATGTCCTTCTCGGACGACAGTATATTTGAGACAAGCTGGCGCATAAGCGCCGAATCGTCAGCGACAAGAACCCTTATCATCTGCATACCTACACAAGCTTGTCAAGCACGGCCTTGATGTCGTCCGGCTTGAAAGGCTTGACAATAAACTCGGCAGCGCCGCTTTCCACTGCCTCGGCAACCACCTTCTCCTGGCCGACTGATGTGCATATGACCACCTTGGCAGTATTGTCAATCCCCATGATTTCCCTAAGCGCATCAAGCCCGTTCTTGTTGGGCATCATTATGTCAAGAAAGACAATCTGCGGCCGGAGGCTTTTGTATTTCTCAACAGCCTCATTGCCGTCTGCAGCCTCGCCGGCCACTTCGAACCCGGCTTCTGTTATGAGGTTCTTGAGCATGGTTCTCATGAACGCAGAGTCGTCAGCGACAAGTATTTTTGCAGCCAATAACATTCACCTCCCAAACTTTTTCAGGACCCCAAGCAGCTCTTCGGCAGTGTAGGGCTTCATTACAACCTCCAGAGCGCCTTCCTTGTAGCATTCTGTCTTTATCTGCTGGAGGCCGGCTGAGGTAACGACAATGATTTTCGCGGCCCGGTCAATCTGCATTATTTCCTTTAGGACCTGGACACCGTCCTTGTTGGGCATCATTATGTCCAGCAGCAAAAAATCCGGGCGGAGCTCCCGGTATGCCTGCGTAACCGTTGTCCCGTCTTCGCACTCGCCAACGACCTCATACCCTGCGGACTCCATTATGTTTTTCATAAGCTGCCTGGCAAAGGCAGAGTCATCAGCTATCAGGACTCTTTGGGTTTGTGTCATGTTAAGCCAGCTTCTCGAGCACGTTCTTTATGTCTTCCTCATGAAAGGGCTTGACAACGAAGTCAGCTGCCCCGGTCTCTATGCACTCCTGGATGACTTTCTCCTGGCCCACAGATGTGCACATGACCACCTTGGCGGCGCTGTCAATCTGCATTATGTCCCTCAGCGCATCAAGCCCGTTCTTCTGCGGCATCATAATGTCAAGGAGCACGATGTCCGGCTTAAGTGTCTGGAACAGCGCGACAGCCTCGTTGCCGTCTGCAGCCTCGCCTGCAACCTCCATGCCCGCTGCCTTTATGCAGTTTTTCAGCATGCCCCTTGCAAAAGCCGAATCGTCCGCTATCAGCACTCTCTTTGACATTTTACCTGATGCCAAAAAAGTTCAGCGCCACGTTGCAGGCGCCGTACAGCGCAACCTCCTTGTTGGTTATAAGGTAAACAGGTATCTTTCTGAGCACGTCAGAGCGCTTGTCATGGCGCTCAAACATCTCCATAAAGGCCATCAGGATTTTCTTGTTGTCTTCCATATTCCTGATGTTGCGAAGCGCGATGATGTCTGTAATGAACAGCCCTGAGTAGCATTCGCTGATGAGAGCAAGGTACCTGCAGGCTCTTGCGTAAAAGCCCATGAACAGGTCAATTGTCATCCTGCATGCCTTGTCGCAGTGGTAGTTGCCCTCAATTTCCTGGAGCTTTGTAACACCCTGAAGCGAGCGGATTTTCTCCACAGTTTGGCTTTTGTACTCATCCTTCTGCGCCAGGAACTCAAATATGCCTTCCATACCCCTGGCGCTTAGAACCCTCTCCATCTCCGGGTGCACATCTTCCTTTGTGACAGCGGATTTTCTCAGGTAGGAAGCGAGTTCTGTCTCTAGCCCGTTGTAGGGGACCAGGTCAATATGCCCGCCCTCTGAAGGCAGGGGCTGGTGGAGGTGCTTTGAGGCATCGTAATGTGCAATGCTCATGCCAAGCCCCGTGCGGACGCCTATCACTGCAATTGTGTTGAACCCTGTCCTGCTTGAGGTAAGGTCGAGACCGACATGCGGCAGCTTTATCACGTCCCTCTCCAGGTCAAGAAGGTCTATTCCGTACCCCATTGCCTCAAAGTCATTGACGAGTATCACCTTGGAAAGCATGGTGTTTGTCAGGATTTCCTGCTGGTTGACCTCAACATCCGCATTTGTAAGCTTAATGTAGCCCCTTTTCCTTGGCACAGGCCCTGCTGCGCCTATACAGGCCATTTTCACAGTTATCCCGTACTGCTCATGGGCATTTTTCAGCATTTCGTTTATCGTGCTGCTTACGCTTTTTATGTGGCCTGTGGGCATCTCGCTCTTGTGCACAATGTCGTATGACCTGCTGTTTCGCACCCCCATTATCCCAAACCTGGCAGTGCTTCCGCCAATGTCTGCAGTCAGAACAAACCTCTGGTACGGCTTAAGGCTGATTTTTGCTTTATTCATTTCACCCACTTTTTTCCCTGCAAACTTATCCTGGAGGTGTATATAAAGGTTGCGGTTTTTGGAGACACTTGCTGGCTGCAGGGCCGGCAGGCCAGGGCAGGAGGCTCAGCCAACAGAGAGCTCGATTACTTCCTCAAGGTTTGCCTTTATGTTTTCCTTGGCATTTTCCGAGACTGTTGCAGACAGCCTGTCAAGGAGCATGTGGTAGAAGTGGTCCAGGTCCAGCCTGGTGAAATTCCTGAAGTCGTTCCTGTGCATCCTCTTCAGGAGCTCATGCACATAGTCTGCAGGGAGGTTGAGCATCCGGAAGAGGACCTGGACGTCTGACATGGTGCTGTCGGTCTTGCGTATGACGATTGTCGGCGGGCCCTGTTCCAGCGGGCTTTTCCTGATGTTGGCCTGGTCAATCAGCTTCTTGAAGTTGCCGCCTGCCTCCCTGACCAGGAAAAGTATTTCGCCGCTGCACTTGGTCTGCTCCAGAAGTATCCAGAAGCCCGATGTTATCACGACAGGAGGCCAGATAAACTGGTTGTTGAACAGGTATCCTTCCCGGAAAGCCGCATAGCTTGCAGGCGTGAAAAATATTGCCTCGTCAAAGGCGTTTCCGACAATTTCCGAGAACGCCGGAATGAGGATGTTGAAAAACTCCGAGATGGCGGAAAGCTTGGAGTCGTCCAACAGGTCGTCCTGAGTCGCCTGGCCAAGCATCGCCTGCATTAGGATCCTTGCAAGCTGCACTGCCTCTTTTGGCGGCATGGATACGAACAGGGCGCCTTCCATTGTGTTGGTCATCATGAAGACGAATTTTGCGCTGCTTTTGTCCTCTATTGTCTGAAGGGGGCTTTTTGCGTGTCCGGCAGCCATTGCCGCAGGCCTTTTCAGATGCACCTCGCACTGCCGGCCTATCATCTTTTCTATTCTTGCCGCAGCCTGGTTGAGGGAGAACCGCAGCAGGTACAAGGTCTTTAGGTTGAGCACCCTGTCCGGCGTGTAGAACTGGCCGGAAACATCCTGTATTATCCTCTGTCCTACCTTCATCTGCTCAGGCGCGCTCAGGCTTTTTAGGTTTCTTATGCCAAGCCTTTTCAGGTGGTGCTGGACAATCTCCTCAGCAAGGAGCCTTCCGAATCGCTCCCTGAAGAAGCCTGTTATGAGATCCTGGCTGGACTGCATGGGTAAAATGCATTTTTGTAGCTATATAAAATTTGTTATTGGCTGACATGGCGCCACTCCATTGGACGCATGCCCGGCATGCCTGCGAACAGCTGCGGGCCAAATGCAGCATGCGCCCTGTGCTCAGCCTATGGCAGAGCAGAACTTTAGCAGCTTTTTCTGAGCAAGCCTTACATCGGAGTTCTCAATTGTGAGCGAATACTTCAGCCTGCCAATGCTGTGCATGTACAGCGGGTCGTAGTATTCGGTCAGGAGTGCGAACGCGAACTCATCCAGCCTGTTTTCCCTAAGCATGGAGCAAAGCTCTGTGGCTCGCTTTTTGCCTATCTGCTTTTCTATCCTTGGAAGGCACTCCATAGTCTGCCTGATGTGCAGGGGGTTTGAAAGGTAGCTACTGACAGTCCTTTCCACGCGCCTGCCAATGTCAAGAGTCACCAGGACATGGATGCCCTGCGCCATGGCACGGCAGACTGCATCAGGGACAAAAATGCTTCCGATTTTTTTGCTTTCGCCCTCAATTGCAATACAGCTGCATCCTGCCACATCGTGCAGCCGCTGCAGAAGCAGGCTCTCAAACATTTTCTGCGACCGTGGCTGCAGGCCCACGCTTCCAAATACGCTGCTCCTGTGCTGCGCAAGCCCCTCAAGGTCAACAGCGCAGGAAAGCCCGCTGAGAAGTTCGGTCTTGCCCACGCCTGTCAGCCCGTGCAGGACAACAAACTTCTGGCTGAAGGAGTAGCCTGCAAGCGCCTCACGGACGTATTTTCTGTATTGCTTGTAGCCTCCGTCAAGCTGGACAGCGCGAAGGTCCATGCCCAGTGCCAGCTCTGTTATTGTTTTTGAGCGCAGGCCGCCCCTCCAGCAGTACACAACCAGCCGGGACCTGTATGCCTTTCTCAGGCTTTCCCTGATGCCTTCCAGCCTTCTTCCGTAGAATTCCATTGCCCGTGCAAGGGCGCTTTCCCTGTCCTTTTTGTAGAGTGTTCCCACAACTGCGCGCTCCTCATCGTCAAGTATCGGGATGCTGGCTGCGCCGGGTATGTGGTCGTGGCAGTATTCTGCAGGGCTACGAGTGTCAACAAACTCGCCTGCCATGCCCGGGGAATAGGAGACCCTGTCCATTGCTCAGGGGGTGCTTTGCATGCATATATTAAAGTTTTTAAACAGGCGGCTGCTTCCCCCTAGGTATGAAGGGTGCGGCGTTCTGCTTTGCAGGGCTTGAGGACATTGCAGCGCTTGATGTAAGGGACATCCTGGGCAGAGAGGCTCTGCAAAGAAGCGGAGCAGTCACGTTTCCTCTGAAGTCTGCATCAGAGCTCAGGCGCCTTGCCTATTATTCAGGGAGCATCCTGTGCGCAGCAGAGCTTGCCTGCATCTGCCATACAGATGGCGGCCTGGGAAAAACCCTTGAGGAAATCCGGTCGTGTGCAGGAAAGCTGAAAATTTCCGGCACATTCAGGGTTGTATGCAGGCGCAGGGGCAGCCACGGGTTCACAAGCCAGGACATTGCAGAGGGTGCCGGAGCAGCAATAGTGGAAAAGACAGGCGCAGCTGTTAACCTACACAGCCCCGACACAGTCGTCCTGGTCTGCATCATAGGCAACGAGTGCTACATTGGGATAGACCACACAGGCCTTGACCTCTCAAAAAGGGCGTACAAGGTTTTTTTGCATCCGAAAAGCCTGAACTCCACTGTGGCCTACTCGCTCTACAGGATGGCAGGCGTCAAAAAGGGCAAAATCCTGGACCCCTTCTGCGGTGCAGGGACAATTGCCATTGAAGCTGCGCTTCACAGCATGGGGCTTTCTGCGCACCAGTACAGCGCCGACAGGTTTCGTGTCAGGCCAAGAAAGCCTGCTGACCCGCTGATAGGGGTCGCTGCATCTGACATCCTCCTCCGGTATGTCAGGGCAGCCAAGCACAATGCCAAGCTTGCAGGCGTCAGTTTCCCTGTTTCCAGAATGGACATTGAGTGGCTGGACACCAAGTTTGGCAAGGCTGAGTTTGATGCAATAGTCACGCAGCCGCCAGGCACATCAGCAAGGCTTGACCAAAAAAAGGTCCTGAAGATTTACAGGGAGTTTTTCCACCAGGCAGAGTTCGTACTCAAGGAAAAGGGAGTCATAGTCCTTTGCACAGAACATGAGCCCGGAGTGCAGCACAGTTTCCGCCAGCTTTCAAAAAGGACAGTGTACCAGAAAAAGCAGCCCCTGACAGTTTATGTGCTTGGGAAATAGCCACTCGCAGGTAACACGCAAATTATTTATACAACCGGGGCTGTGAAAAGTCCAATGGGCCTGGGCGGGAAAATCATTGCGGACAGGAAAATCAACTTCTTTGAGATAGTACTTTTGCTTGTGGGGCTTTCTGTAGGAATAATCGGCTTTATCATGATTAATACGCAGTACCAGGCAGACCACAGGGTTACCTGGGACCTTCTGCAGTCGGTTTTCCTCTGGCTGCTCCTGATTGTCATACTCATTCTTGCCGCAACAATGGAGGATGTAAAGGAAAGCCTTGCGATTCTCCTCAAGGAGAACAAGGAGGAAATTCAGCTTCTCCGGGAGATAAACAAGAGGCATTACGAGGAGACAAAGCTCCTGAGAAGGGAGCTTGGCAAGGGAAAATAGCTTTTTTTGCAGGCAAAGGGTTAGCTTTATAAAGAAACAGCCTATCCACAGCCATGTGTAGGGGGGCGCTTGACAACCGGAGCCGGGCAACCGGCGCTGAGGAAAGTCCGCCCACTATCGCAGCCACTCTTCGGAGATCCTGAAAGGGATGGCAACCACTCAGAAACGAGACCACCTGCAGAATGGGATGATGAAGCGAAGCGGCCGGCGACGGACGTGAGTTAACCTTCTGACGTCTCTGCATCCCGGTCCGGGACACCGGGGCTGTTGCCCTGGCGGGAATGGATGAAACGGTGAGTCCTGGCTTGTGCAAGCCCGAAAACGGGCGCTAAGTAGAATGTCAAGGCAGAGTTTCAATGACTCGCCTTTGCGAACGAGGCTCTGACAGAAGGCGGCTTACAGCCCCTCTACACAACCTTTATATATGAATTCTGCGAATGTTTGTTGCATGAGAGAAGAGGATGCCCACGAGCTTGAGGTCCATGTTTCAGGCATTGTTTTTGACAATGACCTTGTGCTGATAGTCCGGCGCTCAGACGGCAGAAGGCTGTACCCCGGCAAATGGGAATGCGGGGGCGGCTCACTAAAAAGGGGCGAGGATTTTGAGCAAGGGGTTGTGCGCCAGATGAAAGAGGAGCTTGGCGTGCATGTAACACCGCTTAAGGCAGTGGGGGTATTTTGTTCTCTTGACGGGGAAAAGAAGATACCCGGAGTAAGGATGTTGTGCCAGCTGGACGGGTATGTCAACGGCCAGGGTCCGGCAATTTCACGGGAGCACCAGGACTGGCGCTGGGTTCCGTACACAGACGCCGGGGACTTTGACATGATACCTGACCTGCGGGACACAATACTTGAGCTGGGGAGCGAGCTAGAAAAAGTTTGAAAGCCTGCTCTGCCGAAGGATGATGCTTGCCCGAAGCATCGGGCTGATGTCTGCTGAGAATTTCTTGCGTGCAAGGGCGCCTGCGTACTTGAGGGCAAGCTCCCGGGAGCCGAACTCAAGGGGCCTGCCTGCAAGGGCAATTCTTGCAGCCTCACGTGTCACCCAGACGCCGAGCGGCACAGAATATTCGCCTGTTATAATCCTGAGCACAAGGCAGGCTGCCTGGCGCTTTATTTCCCGCAGTTTCTCAAGGACAGCAAGCCTTGCGCTGTAGTATCCGCCTGCGCAGTTCTCTGCATAGGACTTCCTTCCCTCTGCCGGTTCGTAGTCAGTTGTGTAGCTTTGCCTGTCCGCTGTGTTCCATCCTGCCTTTGGCATGTAGCATTCAAACAGCTCATAGGACCATGGCCCGGGCATGAAGAGCACAAGATAATAGTTTCCCAGGTAGCTGCCAAAATGCGCAATGAAGCTGCCAAGTTCTGCCATGTCGCGTACCTGCCTATGCAGACCCCTGCCTATTGTGTCATCCACTGCAGTTATTGCCCATCTTGTCGGAACAAGCCTTCTTTGTGTGCCCATGTTTCCTATTGAGAGCATCCTTGTAAGGAAATTCTCGTCAAACCTGTTCCTGTGAAGGTAGCTGATTGCAGGCGCTGCCTTCAGGCTGAAATCTCCTGCCACTTTCTCTGCCTTGGTATGCACCCTTGGGTTTTCTGTGATTTTTGCATCGCGAAGTCCCGCGTCAGGCCCCATGGGCGCCAGGACATCGCTCGGGCTCAGCCTGAACCTTGGCTTTTCCATGAGCCGCAGCTCAATGCTGACAGGCCTTTGCGCCATCCCGACAAGCTGTGCAGCCTCAAGCAAGCGCGCGCTTTTCCTGACATCTGCCTTAAACCTGCTGTTAACCAGGCTGCTTCTCAGGTCAACGATTGAGGGTATTGTGTATCCGGCGGCAGCCCAGCTGCGGGGAGAGTCGCTTTCATCTGCCCGGCTCTGGTCAGCAGGGGCAAGGATTCCGGCATTTACCCTGGGGTATCCGAACCGTCCGACAAAGGGCGCAGGGCTTCTGCTCGCAAAGCTTTCGTTTGGCAGGCGTGTCTTTGCCCTGAAAACTGAGCAGGCGCGGATTAGGTGGGCGCAGTGGCTCCTTTTGCACATTCCGCGGCCCTTGCAGCGGACGCAGTCAATGTTCATAGGGCCAAGAAAAGCACGCGAGGATAAAAATGTTGCCAGGTGCGCCGTCCCCTGCTTTCAGGAACTGGGCATGCGACAGCCAGGCGACACTGCCTAAGCCTGCAAATCATGATGCTAAAGGAGTAGTGCTTGGGCAGAAGGAATTTCCTTTTCTGCAGGCAACATAAATGTCTGCCTCCAGCATCTGCCCTTCCCTGTAGTAGTGGTGGACAAAATACAGGTTCCCGTAGCCATCAAGCGTGGGCTCGCCTGCAAACCTGCTGACAACAAGTGCCGGCTCCTGCCAGGCTTCGCCTGACCTGCGTGACACAAAAACTGCCGGAGTCCCGTTCTGTGTCCTTGTGAACCACAGCTCAGAGCCATCCGGGCTTATGAAGGGAAGGCTCTCATCTGCCGGGGTGTTGACTGCATGAACATTGACAGGGTCTTTCCATTCCCTGCCTGATTTTGAAAGCCTCCATATGTCAAGCCCGCCCACGCCGCCATCCTGCGCAGAATGGTGGTAGAGGAAGCTGCCGCGGATGTGCAGTTCGCCAACACCCGCAGGCAGGTCTGCAGGCTCCCAGCCCTGCCAACTGTCACTGTGCTCTGCCCTAAACCACTGCATGCCTGTAAAACCCTCTCTGGCGCTGCAGAAAAGCATCATGCTGCCCAGAACAAACGGGCAGCCGTCAAGTGCCAGTTTTCCCTTTTTTTGCAGCATAATTCGCTGCGGCTGCCTGTTTTCTGTGATTCTGACGGAGTATATCCCGGTCACCTGGTCAAGGATCTGACGCTCAGGGGGCACCCTCACATCCGGCGTGAAAAAGAAATAAAGCTCGTCTGTTCCTGCCGGTATAAACGGGCTGTCTTCTGCTCCTCTCGTGGAAAACCAGAGGGGACGGGGCTTTTCATACTCCAAAGAATGCATTATTGGGGGGTATGGGTCATCCTGTGGCATGACTTTTGATATGTCTGCAGGCAGCCTGTCATGCATTGCGGGCAGGGGTTTACTGTGGCAGCTGCATGAAATTATCAGTGCCAGCAGGAGCCATTTCCTGTGCATGGCATACCCTTTGCTGCCAGTCTATAAAAAACTATATATATCTGTGCGCGTGCAGGAGATGATTCAGAGCTGATTCTGATGGTCATGCTGAGAAATGAAACCAAACTGTACATATACAGGGCCCTGGCCAGCTTTTCCCTGGTCTATCCTGTATGGGTTCTCTACCTGATAGACAACGGCCTGTCAATGACCCAGGTCATGGTTCTGCAGGCAGTGTTTACCGGGGGAACAGTGCTTTTTAACATACCTGCAGGGATTCTTGCAGACAGGATTGGCCGAAAGCCTGTCATACTTATATCTACAGCTATGTTCAGCCTGGCGCACGCCTTCTATTTCCTGTCTGATGCATTCTGGGAATTTTTCCTATGCGAAGTGCTGTTTGCCGCATCAATCGCAACCTGGGAGTCGACTTACCAGGCGTTTCTCTACGAGAGCCTTCTTGAGGAAGGCAGGGAAAAGCACTACAAGAAATCCATGGGTAACGTGTTTGCAATTGCCGGTGCATCACTGGCAGCAGCGTCTATAATTGGCGGAATTCTTGCGCCCCTGACGCGCTATGGCCTCCTGTTCCTCTTCACAGCCGGCTTTATTGCAGCGGGCTTTTTTGTCCAGCTTTTTTTTCGCGAGCCTGCCAAGCAGAAGGCTGCGCAAATTGAGCACCTCGGCCAGACTGTCAGGTACGTCCTTGGCCAGAGACAGACCCTTGTCCTGCTTCTGTATTCTGCAGCCCTTGCCGCCCTTTTCTTCGGCGGGTTTTTCATGTTCCAGCCCTATGTGCAGGGCACAGGGATCCCGCTGTCCTACATTGGCCTTGTCTTTGCCATGATTGCAGTCCTGCAGGGCCTTGGGTCCAGGTACGCTGAAAAGCTTGAGAACTTATTCGGCGAGCGGCGCTCGCTTGCGTTTGTCGGCGTGTTTCCTGCGGCAGTATTCGTTGTGATGGCATTTTCCACAGGGTGGGCTGCTGCATTCCTGCCTTCGCTTGCTGCATTTGCGTACGGGTTTAAGGACCCGCTAATGAGCGACCAGATAAACAAGCGCACAGGGAGCCATCACAGGGCAACAGTCTTAAGCCTGGGCATGTTTGCATTCAGCGTTTTCTCCCTTGTTATTATGCCTGTGGCCGGCGCAGTTGCCGACAGGTACGGACTCAGGGTTCTTTTTGCAGGCCTTGGGCTTTTCATGGCTCTTTCAGCAACCGTCCTTGCGCGGGCATCCGCACACTTCACAGAATGATTCCTCACTCTGCCAGAAAGTCAGTACTCTTCCGCATTTGGGGCAGACAGGCTGCTGCCACAGCAGGATGTCCATAGCATATGTTAAGCAGGCAACCCATAAAACATTTTCGGTAATCAGCCAAATACTGCAATAAAGAAAAGCCCTGCAAGCATCAGCGCTGTTGCAAAAGCCTTCCTGGCAATGGCCTTTTCCATGAACATGCTCCCTCCAAGAAACACCACAATCAGCGTTGAGACGCGCTTTATTGGCATCATGAGGTTGACCTGTGTTTGCGGTATGCTGAAGGCAACAGCTGCCAGAAGGTCAGAGGAAAGCCAGAGCAGGGCTGCAAGCAGCATCAATGGCCACTGCCTGGCAAGCGCCTCTGCTGCACTGCGCAGTTTACCTGTCAGGAGGACAGCGAGTGTCATCCATGCTGCAATGCTGTAGGCAAAAAGGCTGATGTAGGTGAGAACATCAAGCTCAAGAACAAGGACTTTTGTGAAAAGGGGCGCAATGCTCCAGCACACAAGCGTTGCAAGGATGAGGGAATAGTCCCTTGGTGGCAGAGCGCGAAACGGGCGGAGCAGGCTGTTGCTTGTTGTAACCAGGTAGCCCCCCAAAATGAGCAGGCTGATACCTGCTGCCTGCACAATGCTAAGCCTTTCGCCAAGAAAAACATACGCTGTAACCACAAGTATTACCGGGCTCAGGTTCAGCAGGGGGGACACTGCAGACACCTCGTTTCGCTGGTACACTATGTTCAGGGGGTATGAGCCTGCAAGAGCAAAAAATGCAGCCAGGAGCGCCAGCGCAAGGTGTCTTGGCGCAAACGGGCCCAAAAGACCAGACAAACACAGGGCAAGCGCAGCGCTGCCAAGGGACGTGCCAAGCATCAGGTGCAGGGCTGAAGCGTCTTTAAGAATACGCTTGTTCGCAATATGGTGAAAAGCTGCAAAAACAGCGCAGCCAAGCATAAGTGCAACCCACATAAGGCTGCCTGGGGAAGGGGATGTTTATATTGGTTCTTATTGGTACCTGGCAGGCCCGGTCTTTTTCTCTTCCAGGCTGTGCACGTCCGCATCCCTTAGCGCTGCCTCGCTCTGGAGCTCGACAACAGCTTTCTTGTGCAGCTCATCAATGCTGGCACAGCCGCAGCTTGACATTGCGGATTTTATTTTCAGTATTGTGCGGGGCAGACACACTTCCAGTTTTCCCTCGTGCCTGACAAAGCCCTCAACACCCTCCTCAAAGAAAGTTGCAGCTGTTGCGTTGTACCTGCCAAGGCTCCTTGCCCTGCTGCTTGCCTCCATCCAGTATTCCTTTGCCTGGCCAAGTACAGGGTGCTTCACAGCCTTGCCTGCGCTTTCTGTGAATCCCGCAAAGAACCTGCCCATCATGACAGAGTCTGCCCCAAGGACAAGGGCAACCATTATCTGGCCTGAGTTTGAAACGCTGCCGTCGCTTATCACTGGTATGTATCTGCCGGTCCTGCTGTAGAGTTCGTCACGCGCCCTGCAAACATCAATTAGGGCAGTTGCCTGGCCCCTGCCGGTTCCCTTCTGCGCCTGGGTTGTGCATCCTGAGCCAATGCCCATGCCAACCTTGACTGCGTCAAAGCCTGCCTCTGCTAGGAACTTGAAAGCTTCGGCGTGGATAATGTTTCCCCCGACCACCGGCACGCGCGACTTTGAGCGTATATAACTAAGAGTCTCTGCCTGGAACTCGGAATAGCCGTCGCTTGCGTCAATGAAGAGGACGCCTGCGCCTGCATGGAGAAGCATGTCAATCCTCTCCCTGTCTGCCGGCTGTGTCGAGACAGCTGCTGCGGCAAGGATGCCCTCTTTCTTCACATCCCC
>CAZFZC010000011.1:1328-13615 GCA_964523155.1 uncultured Methanosarcinales archaeon | reverse complement strand
TGTGCCGTAGGTTGAAAGCGCCACGTACGAACTCTGGTTGAGGATGTATGCTCCAAGGTAGTCCCATTGAGCGCCCCGGTGTTTCTGGTTGAGCTCAGCATAACCCACTGTGTCTCGGGCGTGGATGAGTACCGGCACGTTGTCCGCCAGAACAGAGTCTGCTGGATAGCTTGCGTAGATTTCGTAGGTATCAGGAGCAAGTTGTGGCCAGTACTCCACCCTCTTTTGCCCCTTTCCCATGTTCAGGTCGTGCAGATAATCTTTGCCATGGTACCCCTCAATTTGCGTATCATGGAACCATCTTCCGTATTCTTTGCCTGAGCTCAGAACAGTGTCAGTTTCTATCTTATCAAATGTCCGTGCCAGGGAAGCATTCCTGGAGAAATAGACATATCCCGTGCCAATAGTGTTGGCCTTGAGCTTGGATATCTCCAGCAACAGCACAGTCTCAGTTGTGTTCAGAGCTTCGCCTTCTGCCAGCCCGACCCTGCCTTCAATGAGCCCGTCTTGCCCGGGATAAAAAAAGCGGGCTGTGCCGGGCACAATATTCGAAGACCATTCCACAGGAAGGCTGATTATGAAGGGCGCCCTGTCTTTATGCAGTGTTTCCTTGAAGACAAACGAAACCCTGTCTGTGTATGTTCTGTTCCACCACTGTCCGTTGTGCAGAAGAGTGAGGTTATCGTCCTGCACCCTGTCGTCTGAGTATTCACCCCCGGGCAGAACGAGGCTTGCGAAAAGGGCGTACCTCTCTCCACCTGTCAGTCTGTCAAATGCCGCTTTCTGTATGGATTTTGGCAACACCTGCGTCTGCTCAGTGTTTTCAAACGTCGTGTTTTGCGAAAACTGGCGCAGCCTGACGCTTGCTGTTTTCTGTTTATCATAATGGTTATAGACTGCAACAAGTATGGTTTTGTCAATTTCCTCAATGGATACGATTTCCAGATTATCGATGGCCGGCTTTACAGTCTCAGTATATGGAACAATGAACACTGTGTCTGTGCAATATGCCCTCACCTGCTCGTTTCTGGAGGAAATTGCCTGTATATCTATCTGTTCTTCCAGTCCGAATGGAACGTTGGGGGGAACAATTATTTCCACTGTGACTTTTGCCAACCCTCCTGGCGCAAGTGCTCCCGTGTCTCGCAGACCGTCCCTGTCAGAATCAGTCAGCAGTTTCCCGTCCTTGCCATAGAACAGCACTGTTGTGTGGTTTGATATCGGCTGCAAATCCACCACGTCACTATTAACATAGTTCTCGTTTCTGACAAGAATTTCGTGTGTTATTTTCTGGTTGCCGGTTGCCTGAATCTGCAGACATCCGTCAATGCTTACGAGCGGGTTCTTGGAGCGCACGTAAAACGTGCCAACCATGGTATCATGAGCCCCAAGGCTGTCTGTGGCAGAAAGAATATAATGGTAGGTGCCGTAGATTCCTTCAGGCGGCACGTATACGGGTTCTTCTGATATGTCAAGGGCCTGGTGCAACGAGCCGTTGGGCAGGAATATACGGATTGAAACGTTTGTTGGCGCCAGAGAATGCACAAATGATTTTACACTGTAGTCCTGGCCCTCAATGAGAGTCATTTCATCAATTGAAACACCAGTTATCTCAACAAACCTGTGGCTGAAAAGTGTAATGGGGCCTTGTGTGCTGCCTTTTTCGTATACATGCTCAGCATACTGGCAATTGCACCATGACTCGTTTCTGTACCAAATGTCGGTTGAGTTAAAGCTTCTGCTGGCAAGACGGTTAAACAGTACAATTGTCGCAGGCGAATCAGAATAGTAAGTCAGTGTTCCGTTCACAAAAACATAATCAAGCTCCCTGAATTTGCTGTCCAGCACGTGCCTGAGCAGCGTATGCCTGTCCAGTTGTATCTCTGCCCTGTAAAGGAAAGGCTTTTCGATTGCAGTTGTGATGCCGCCTGGAAATTCTGACCGGGTGAAAGGATGAGCCTCTCCATCCATACCTGAAACTGCCTCGATCTCGGCCATCGAGTTATTCAGCCCTGAAAGAATGCTGCCTGGCACAGCAAGCCCTTCAGGAGTTGCCTGCAGACTGTATGCTTTGCCGGACGAACGCAGGCTCCATGAGCGGCTAAATGCTTCAGCAGAAGCACCCTCTTCCACGAAACTCAGGATATTTGATTCTGCTTCAAGGCTTAGGTTCACAACCCCGTACAGCCATGTTTGGTTGTTGTCCAGGGATACTGCATGCATCAGGTTTCGGACAGGCACCACGACCGGCCTTTCCTTCACAACAAAACTCTTCTCCACAGAGCCGAATGCCTCGCCCCGGACAACTGTTGCCCTTATTGTGTGCCTGCCTGTCTGCCCAGGCGTGTATCTCAGCGTATAGAGCCCGGGAAGTGTTTCAGTGGCATACTGTTCAACTGAAGTGTTGTCCGGCATAATAACTCTTACGTTCACTATTGCGTCTTCGAAAGGCAGCGTGTCTCTTGTGGCATTGAGGGCAATAAGCCCTGTTGTGTTAAAATAGACTGCGTCGTCTGTGTCCATGCTGATGCTGATGTTCGCCGGGCTTGCAAAGGAAACAGAGAACGTGTCCCGCGACATATAATGCGAGTTTTTGTACTCGGTTTTTGCAAGAATAACATATGTGCCCAGTTCAATATTCTGTGACATGCCACATGAGAACTGGCAGTTGCCCATGCACTCCTGGGTGCACAGTGGACGAAAGAACGGAGAGCTTTCTGTTGCAACGAAAAGCTCCACATTTGAGTGGACAGCAGTGTTTTCATCCTTCATGTCAATTGTCCCGCTTATTTGCAGCGGCCCCCATGAATAATACAAGACAGGCGGAACGTCAAGCGTCAGGCTAAAGGAGTCAGCAACAACCTCAAAATATTCAGTGCGGCTGTGCTTCTCCCCTGTGTCCACAGTTGCTGTGACAGTGTGTCTGCCAGGCTTCTGCGGCATGAACCTGGCTGTGTAGTCGCCGTTGGCGTTGCCAGTGACAACAAGACCGTACGTCTTACCATCAGGCTCGGTCACCTGCAGTTCCACAGGAACACTCAGCACCTTCACTGAGCCAATGAACGCCTGCACTGTGAACCCCACAGGCTGCCTGATTGCAAAGCCCTCCCTTTCCATTGTCAGGCTGATAGCCACATCCTGCTCTGCAGAATGCACAAGAGGCATTGTCAGAAGAAGCAGCGCCGCAGCTATCCAGAGACATCTGTGCACCACCTCTTTTTTCGTTCCTATCATTCTAAAAATTTTGAGTAGGCGTCCCCTGTTTCCAAATTCGGCAACTGGGAAAATATTTCAATTGCCCTTGAGCGACCAAGCCCTACCTGTCTCTGTATCGCCGGCAGAGGTATGCCCTTGCTATAAGCGTGAACAATATGCGTGTACCTGATAGTCTGTGGCCCATGCCCCGCAAAGCCCGCGGACCCTAAAAGCCCCTGGACAATCTGGCGGACTCTTTTTCTCGTCATGCGGTTTGACTGCCTGGTTGAAAGCAGGTATGGTGAGGGATTTTTATGCTTATACTCTCTTATTGCATCAAGGAGCTGGGCTGATACATAAACATTCCTTGGCCCGGACCTTGCTGATTTTCTGCTGATGTGTATAGCCCTGCCTGCAAAGTCAACATCAGAATACCTCAGGCCAACAAGCTCCTTCACAGTGCATCCTGTTTCGTACAAAATCCTGAGAATCAGCCTGTCACGCTCCTCCATCGGCGCAGAGAACAGGCGCTTAACCTGCGAAAAACTAAGGTAATCCAGTCCGGCGCCCCTGGCTTTAGTTAAGATGAACCACCTGTTTCCCTCTTTTTTCCCTAAATATCCAGAAAAGGGAAACTGCTTGTTTAAATGGGTTTTGATTTTTTGACCGAAAGTTTTATATACTTGATATTGAAATAAAAAGCACCAGCATGCTTCATTTCAATAAAAAAGCCATCATGGGTATAGGCACGCTTATTATATTCATTGCCACAATTCTTGTCGCTGCTGTCGCCGCAGGCGTGCTGATTTCCACTTCAGGAATCCTTCAGCAGCGCGCCCTGATAACAGGCCAGGAGGCAAGGAAAAAGATTACAAACAGCGTTGAGGTCATATCAATTCTTGCCCACGGAAACAAGACTGATGAGTCTCTCAATGATATTGAGGTGCTGCTGAGGCTTGATGCGGGGTCTGACCCTTTGCAGATGAAGAAGTTTGACATTTCTTGGATAGGCCAAGACCATGACGCTGCAGCAGACCTGCAGCACTGGACGCTTAATGACCCAAGCCTTGACCCTGACGGGTTCAACGAAGCTGTCGGCACAGTTGACGGCAATGGAACATGGACATACATCAGGGACCTTGATGATGACAATGATCTGGAGCGGATAAGGATAGTCACAAATATGACCCTGTACAGTGCGAACGGGACGCAGCCCGGCGATGACGACTTTTTGCTGGTAAACTTCTCGGATTCGGATGTAGGCTACTTTTACTATAACCTTACTTTTGACCTGAGCAATGCATCAAACCAGAATGTGACAATAGATATTGAGAATGTTCCTATTGTCGGGCTTGACGGTTTTTACTATGGCTATATCCACATATCAGGCTACAGCGCAAAGGATAACACAATTGACAGTGCGCAGGCGCAGTTCAACATAACCTCCAACCCCACGGAGTGCGACTTTGCCACTATTAATCCGGAAACCAAGTACTGCTACATTGTGATGCACGGCGACGATGACCTCGTGATGGGCGACGGGGAGGTTTTCAAACTGCTCTGGAAGCTAAAGCCCGAGAACCGGATGTTCATTGGCCAGGAGTTCAGGTTCATCTTCTCAAGCGCAAAAGGCAGGCTTTCACAGGCACAGGCCAGGACGCCTGATGTCATAACAACCCTGAAAGTCCCGCTCTGGCCTGTCGGGTAGCTGCAGGATTCTTGCATTGCAGCCTCTGGCCAGGTTTCGCAGTTATCTAAGGTCAGCAACCAGTATGCCTTTCTCGGCATGGCGCAAAAGGCCTCTCTCTTGGTCCAGTATTTTTCTCGCTGCCTGCTCGTCAAGGACATAGTGTGTGTGCCTTTCTGCATAGGTTATGTTTCTGGCCAGGATGGAAATTGGCCAGTCTGCTGTTTCATAGCCAAGAACTGATTCTGCGACTGCCTCAGCCTTTCGAATCCCGCTTGCAAGAAGAAGCACATTTCTCTTGTTGCTGACAACCCCGTATGCGCCCATGGTGAGGGCGTATTTTGGCGCACTGGACGCGTCCGCAAAATACCCGTCCCTGACAGCATTCTCAGTGGTGTTCTCATCAAGCCTGACAAGCATTATTTCATGTTCAAGCGGTATGCCGCGCTCATGAAAGGCAATGTGGCCCTTCTCCCCGCATCCGACAACCCACCAGTCTATTCCGCCTGCATC
This sequence comes from uncultured Methanosarcinales archaeon, assembly GCA_964523155.1. Lineage (GTDB taxonomy): Archaea > Nanobdellota > Nanobdellia > Woesearchaeales > DSVV01 > CAYXZQ01. The sequence goes on along the minus strand of CAZFZC010000011.1, from coordinate 8,220 downwards.
CCTAATGTTGCACATGTATGAATCAAGCACCCCTTTCTGCTCTTCAAGGTATCTGTGGCAGCCGGGAGAAATCCTGATGGCCCTGCCTTTCCCTCTGCCTTCAGGCAGGGTTGGGCCCTGCGATACGGCCTCATCCAGCCGCCGGGAGTCAATTTTCCATCCCGGCGGAATGTGCGTATCTGCAAATTTCACAGCAAGCAAATCAAAGAGGTTTCTGTGCATTGTCTGGCAGTAGCTTTGCGGGTGCATCATGCGCTCAGTCTCTGTACCATGCCCCATAACATACTCATCAAGGTTCCAGCTTCTCACATATCTGGCGTCAAACCCGTCCTGGCGTTCCGCGATGGTGCGGTACAGTCCCAGGCAGGCTTATTAACTGCCAAGGAGTCAACAAAGTTTTTAAAAATGCCGCAACTATTGGCAAATGGGTAGTTAAGTTGATAAAGAACCTCCTGGGAAAAAAGGATGAGGGCGCACAGAGCGATGTCGAAGTCCAGAAGCTTAGGGAAAAGCTGAACAGGATTGTCAATTCTGATGAGGCTGAGTCTGTGAGGCAGGAGCCTGCTGCAAAGGAGACCGGGCCTGCGCCGGCAGGAGCTCAGCAGGGAATTCAGCAGGGTTCGCAGCCGGCCCAGGCAGCGTACCAGTATGTGGACCCGGAAAGGGCTGAGGACAGCGAGCGCGTCACAAACCTGATAATGCAGCAGATAAAGGAGCTCATTGAGATAGACAACAACCTCAACACTAAGATAAAGGAAGTTGAGAACAGGATGACAGAGAATGCCAGTGTTATTGCCAACACAAAGAACATTGTTGAGCAGTTCAACTCAAGGCTAGAGTTCATAGAAAAGAACATGGAGAAGTTCATGGGGCTTTACGAGGTTGTGACAAACAGGTTCAACCCCTTTGTAAGCCAGGATGATGATGACCTTGCCACTCCTGCCCCTGCGCAGGAGGCTCTGTTCGGGCCTGAGGAAAAGAAGAAGATTGACATTGAGACGCATGACATCATAGAAAGCTCCGGCGTGAAGAACAAACTTGACTCAGAGCAGGAGGCTGTGGTGGAAGCCGAACTCAAAAAGGCAGTGGGCTTTGTGGGGCCGAACGAGGCTGAGAAGATGAAAAAGGAGCTTGCAGAGCACCTGGCAGACACCCTGGGTCGCCATATCAGGGACGCCATGAGCCACCACGCCCAGCTGACTGCTGATGAGCTAAAGAACAGCATTAAGGAGATGCTTCTTGAGACAGTTGCATCAGTGAAAGAGGTAATGTCAGCACACAGGGGGCAGGCAGGAAATCCAGGCGCTGGGGCGAGTCCACAGGGTCAGCATGCAGAGCATGCAGAGCAGGCACCAGCCCAGGCAGCAGTACCCGGCACCACCGCGCCGGCCCAGGCACCATCGCAGTCATCAGCCCAGGCATCGGCCGGCACTGCAAGTGCACAATCCGGCCAGAGGGTGGGGCAGGCTGCTGAGCCTGCGCCTGGTGCTGGCCGGGAGCCGCCGGAATCCGCCTCCGGACACAGCCTGCACGAGGAAGTCCATCCGGACTACCACTTTTACCTCTCAGACGGGACGCCCATTAAAAGCGTCAAGGGGCTTATGGTTGCCCTGGCCAAAATGGATAATGACACCTTTAAGAGCCATGTCACCCCTGAACGCAACGACTTTGCAGACTGGATAGAGGCAGTTGTCGGCGACCATGAACTGGCGCAGAAAATCAGCCAGCTCAGGACCAAGGACGAAATCCTTGCAGTACTAAGGTCGCTCTGAGGCCAAGCGAAATTCTTATATACTAGCTTTTCAAGTGAGTGATTTGAGTAGAGTGATTGCCAAATGGGCACGAGCCTGGTTGTAACCCACGTAATACTGTTTATTGCGGTTCTTGGTATAGCCACAGGCCTGCTGGTTGCCATAAAGAACTACGCTGATGAGACCGAGGCGGTTTTCAACGAGAAGGCTGACAAGCACAACCAGATGATTGCAACATCCATCAACATCGATGTAGTGCGCTACAGCAATGTAACCAACACCACTTTTGTGTATGTCAGAAACACGGGCTCAACAGTAATGGACCCTGCGCGGGTGGACCTGTACATTGACGGCATTTATATCAGCAGGAACAGCAACCGCAGCGTGGAAATCCTGACTGACACTGAAGTTGCAAACACAGGGAAGTGGGACCCAAGGGAAATGCTTTTGATAAAGGCAAACATGACTCTTGACCCGTCAGTCACGCACGAGGTCACGGTAGTTACTCCCTACAGCATCCAGGACAAGGAAGGCTTTTCAGTTTAGGAGGAAAAAAGAAGGTGGGATTCAGTGGGATTGGAGCATACATACTTATATTTTTCAGCCTGATAATTGTTGTTTCTGTATTTGTGCTCATCCAGGCAAACATTATTGAGACCTCAAGCCTGATATACAGCCAGCGCGACAGGCTCGCAAGCGAGATGAGGACAAACATTGAAATTGAGAACATCAGCTTTGATAACCTTACCAGCCCTGACACGACAACAGCGCAGGTGAAAAACACAGGCCAGACTGTGCTTGAGACAGACTACATTGACGTGTATGTTGACAGGGCGCGGGTGCCAAGGAACCCCCAGAACCTGAGCATCTCTTTTGCAGCAGGCTCAAACACTCTTAACCCCCTGCACTGGGACCCTGACGAGACAATCATTATTGAGGTTTACATGGACCTTGACAACTCCAGCCACACTCTTGTTGTGGCAACAGAGCACCTGGGAAGGGACCAGGGGAGCTTTACAGGATGAAAAAGACTCTTAGCATACACCTTGCGCGAGACGAGCTCAACAGGAATATTGGCGGAGGGATGCCTGCCAACTCGCTTATACTTATCGAGGGCAAGGACGGGGCAGGCAAAAGCATACTTGCGCAGAGAATCACCTACGGGCTGCTTGAGCACAGCCACTCGGTAACCTACATAAGCAGCGAGCTTAACACCGCGGGGTTTATCGAGCAGATGTCAAGCCTTGACTATGACGTGAAGTTTTACCTGCTGGACAGCCAGCTGCTCTTCATACCGATGTTTCCCTTCCTGGGCAGCACCAGGCTTCAGCAGAATTTCATGGAGCGCCTGTTTCGGGAGCAGAAGATATTCGAGAACGAGATCATCGTCTTTGACACCCTTTCGTTTCTCCTGATTAAGGACACGATTACACAGGAGCAGAGCTTTGAGGTCATAAAAAAGCTCAAGAACATCAACAGCCTGAACAAGACGATAGTGTTCTGCATTGACCCTGACCACCTCAACGAGAAGTTTCTTACCCTGCTGCGCTCTGTTTCAGATGTTTATTTCCATGTGCAGATGAAGACTTTTGCCGGAGATGTTGTGCGCGTGATTAACATCCAGCGGTTCAAGCGCCCCGGCGACCAGATTATAAACGCAATACCCTTCAAGGTCGAGCCCGGAAAGGGCCTGGCAATAGAGATAGCGTCGTTCGCATAAAATGGTAGTGAGAAGAAAGCCACCAGTAACCAAAAGCTTTGATGAGGCCCTTCGCAAGTTCCCCCACCTCTCCAAGTATGTCAGGAAAATAACCCGCGAGCTGGGCGAGCCGGAATGGTACACAAGGCTTGACCGCGAGCTTAAGAAGCTGGAGTTCCCAAACCTAATATACCCTGTGGGCGACCCGCTGTTTATCCATATCTACAGAAAGAAGGGCGAGCCCGCAATATACCATGTGATTGAGCCGGAAATGGACGAGGGGCTGCGGGCCCAGAACGAAAAAATCCTTGACAGGATGGTTGCAATTGCCCACAAGTACCCTGTGCCTGACAGGATTGAGGATATGGAGCCGGTGCTGCTAAAGCTTTTTGATGAGGTTGTTGCCGTCAAGGGCAGGGACAGGAAGGATTTTTTCTCGCACAGGATAGCCCTGTCAGAATGGGACTACAACATGATAAAGTACTACCTTGTAAGGGACAGGGTGGGCTACGGGAAGCTTGAGCCTCTATTTCTTGACCCCTATATTGAGGATATGCACTGCACAGGGGTGGGCTCAATGTCCCTTATACACAAGGTCTTTGAGATGCTTCGGACTAACATTGTATTTTCGGACGATTTTGAGCTCAACAAGTACATGGTTGAGACAAGCGAGCGCGTTGAGCGCCCTGTTTCAGACGCAAGGAGCGTTGTTGACGCAATGATGCCTGACGGCAGCAGGGTCAATTTTATCTACGGCCGCGAGATAAGCCTTGAGGGCAGTAGCTTCACAGTCAGGAAGTTCTCTGAGGTGCCTGTCAGCATCACCCAGATAATAAGCTGGAATACCATGAGCGCAGAGCTTGCAGCCTACATCTGGCTGTGCCTTGAGCACGGGATGAACATGTTCGTGTGCGGCGAGACTGCATCAGGAAAGACCACAACCCTTAATGCCAGCGCAACCTTCATCAGCCCGGATGCCAAGGTTTACACAGTTGAGAACACCCCCGAGGTCACGATGCCGCACGACACATGGCAGCACCTGATAACCAGGGAAAGCGGCAAGGAGACCGACGTCAAGATGTTTGACCTTCTGATTGCAGCCCTGCGGAGCAGGCCCAACTACATAATTGTCGGCGAGATAAGGGGCGAGGAGGGTAACATTGCCTTTCAGGCTATGCAGACAGGCCACCCTGTGTGCAGCACCTTTCACGCAGGCTCAGTCAGGAGCATGATCCAGAGGCTGACAGGCCACCCGATTAGCGTGCCAATCGCATCCATTGACAACCTCAACATTGTCCTGATACAGCAGGCAGTGGAGCAGGGCGGGCATTTTGTCAGGCGGGTTCTCTCAATAACGGAAATTGAGCGCTACTATGATGTCGAAAACAAGATGATAACGCGCCAGGTTTTCAACTGGGATCCGGCAACTGACGAGCACAGGTTCCGCGGGCTGTATAACAGCTACATACTTGAGAAAAAGATTGCCGCAATGCTCGGCTTTGAGGATACGCGCGAGATATACAAGGAGCTTGACATCAGGACCCGCGTTCTTGAGAAAATGGTGGAAAACAGGATATTCAACTATTTTGACGTCTGGAACGTCATCAGCAAATACCATACTGAGGGCGCAAAGAGCCTTCCGTTCGCGCTGTAGGTTTGACCATGGGAGACTACATACTTGACGGCGGCTTCAAGAGCTACACTGAATTCTTCTACAAGGTTGTCGTGCCGGTAATATCTGCCACCATGATATGCTTTTTTGCAGCAATATTCTACACCCGCTGGCCTTTCTATGTGCCGTACATAATCCTGGGAATAGGCCTTGCAGTCATCGGCCTTTACCCCTACATGATGCATGAGCAGCGCAAGGTCAGGATGCACGAGAATATCCACCTGTTCATAACCTATGCCGGAACCCTTGCGACGCTTCGGATAAACAGAACAATGATGTTCAGAAAGATTGCCGAGGAGAAAGAATACGGCGAGCTTGCGGATTTCGCCGACAGGATAATATACCTTGCCAAGGCATGGAACCTGGGCTATGCCAAGACATGCAGGAAAATGGCACTGCTTTCGCCCTCCAGGATATTCGGCGATTTCCTTGACAGGCTTGCCGCAGTGATGGATTTTGGCGAAGACCTCGAGGTGTTTCTGACTGAGGAGCAGGACGCTGTAATGGATGACTTTGCAAATGAGTACAGCAAGAGCCTGCAAAACATCCGCATGCTTGAGGACGTTTTCATTTCGCTTACAATAAGCATTGCCTTTGCCATGGCTGCTGCGCTCCTCCTGCCGCTTCTCATGGGCATATCAATACTGGTTGTGGTCAAGTACAGCCTGCTGGGCCTGGTGCTCATGGACCTGATGCTGGTCCTGATGATTCACGGTTTTATTCCGTCGGACAGGATATGCCACAGCCTTATGATTCTTGATGAGGGAACAAAAAAGGTGCTCAAGAGCTTTGTAATTGTTGCGCCTGTAAGCTTTCTTATCTGTGCAGTCTTTTTGTACATAGACCGCTTCCCGTTCCTCTTCAGCCTGGCAGCGGGCTTCACTCCCCTACTTATTGTGGGCATCCTGGCTCAGCAGGAGGAAAATGCCGTGTTCAAGCGCGACAAGGCATTTCCGACATTCATCAGGGCTGTAGGGGGGGCAACATCAACGCGTGGGGGTGGGGTCACAAACAGCATAGGCGCCCTGAGGGTCCATGATTTTGGGGTTCTCAACCAGATGGTGATAAGCCTCTACAGGAGGCTTAAGGTGGGAAGCGAGCGCTTTATGGCGTGGATGTACTTTGCAGGGGAAACAGGAAGCAACCTGATAAACTACTTCATACAGATATTTGCAAAATCGATTTACATGGGCGGCGATGGGATAAAGGTTTCAGAAATAATCAGCAAGAATTTCACCCGCCTCCTGTCGCTGCGCAAGCTCAGGCTTCAGCTTGCAGCAGGGCTACGGGGCGCGCTCTACGGGGCGCTGCTTGGCTTTGTCACAACAGTCTACATGTCAGCTGAGATTACTCACCTTCTTTCAGGCATGTTCAACAACGCCCTGCAGAACGCGATGAGCCAGGAAAACATGGCCAACCTTGTCAGCAGCATCATCCCTGCTGTGCCAATGGTGCCAATGGACGCTGTCAGCCAGTACATTGGCTACATAGTGATAATACACTCGTTCATCTCTGCAGTCATAATAAAGCTTGTTGACGGCGGAAGCAAGTATGCGGCCCTGTTTGACTTTGTGCTCATGGTCTGGATTGGGACGCTACTGTCATGGGGCATACCCTACCTTTCAATGTGGGCGTTTGGCAGCCTGGGGGTTTCCGGCTGACAGCTCTGCGGGGAGCATAAGTGGCAGGCGCAGGGCTTAGGGCACTGTTCAGCAGGGAAGGTCCTGCCCGTCGCAGTCCTCATCAATCATGTTGCCGCAGGTTTCGCTT
>CAZFZC010000011.1:0-1318 GCA_964523155.1 uncultured Methanosarcinales archaeon | reverse complement strand
CCGGGTGTATCCCTGGGTCTGTATCATCACAGTCGGGGGTAGTGCATCCCGTGGTCCAGGTGTCTGCGTCAGCGTCCTGGTTTGGCCCTGCTGCGCAGCCGCTGTCGCACTCATCCGCTGAGCCGTCGCAGTCATTGTCAAGGCCGTCTGAGCACATGGCGCCTGCCTCGTCCTGGGCGCAGACGCATTTTTCGTGGCAGAAAACAACAACCCCGTTCACCTTTTCGGCTATGATGTCTGCTCTGCCCTTTTTCTGCGCGTCCAGCTGCAGCGACACAGGCACATGAAATACAAACTGAAGGGTCTGCGCGCTGCTTCCCTGGCCCACATCTATGAGCAGGGTGTCCCTTCGCGCAAGAGTTATGTTTGTGACAGACTCGGGGATTCTGGCAGAAATGCTTCTCCTGGCATAGGCAGACTGGTATACCTCTTCAGAGACAGCAACCATCCGGTTTGCAGTTTCAGCCATTTGCGCAGCTTCGACGCCCTGGGTGTTTTCCCTCACACTGTAAAAAAAGTAGTAGGTAAATGGCACAGCAATAAGTAGAACAACTGCAACAGAAACAAGATACTCAAGGGATGCCTGTGCCTTTTTCATATCCAGCAGTACTCCTCTGTCACAGGCCCGCAGTCGCTATCGCAGGCGTCAACCATCAGGTCGCAGTCATCGTCAAGGAAGTCGTTGCAGTTCTCCTCCTGTGCCGTGCAGATGCACTCCCTATCGCAAACCATTACTGCGCCGCCCCGTTTCTCCACCAGGGTTTCCATGCGCCCCGGTACAGTAAAGTCAGCCTTCAGGGAGACAGGATAGCCGAAGTCATAGTACCTTACACCCGGCCTGTCTACATACTCTATCTGGACTGTGCTCCCAAATACCATGGCACTTTGAATTCCCCTGGGCACAACAACTGTCAGCGCCCGCCGTGCAAAGCCCGGGGACTGGGCGAGCTCAGCGACTGTCTCTTTCAGATTGCCCAGATCCTTAAAAAATTTCTCTTCCTGCATTGCCTCGGCCTGGCTTGACACAGACGCGAGAAGAAAGTAGGCAGTGGGAAGTACAACAAGCACCATCAGCACAAGGACAGGCAGGCTGTTACCCTTTGTCTGGTTCTGCAGCTTCACCACCTTTTTTTATCGTAAGCCCCTCAGTCACAATGTTTTTCACGAGCAGGATGTCCTTTTTTTCAGCAGTGCTGCGAAGCTCCATCCTCGCCGATGCCTTTGCCAGGCGCAAAAATCCCAGGACCACACGCGGCGAAACCTCAATCAGGTACCTGCGCTCGTTTTTCTTTATCTGGGCAACAAACTTTACAATCTC
>CAZFZC010000010.1:11869-13677 GCA_964523155.1 uncultured Methanosarcinales archaeon | reverse complement strand
TTCTGCGCGCCTTCCTCCCATGGCGCCGGTGCCGTGCACTGCAGGCCCGCAGAGAATTTTTCTACACTTAACCCCCCTTAACAGTGAAGAAACTTCCCGGAGTGTGCCGGGCACAGCTGACAGGTATTTGCCAGGCACATGCGCGCCTATTATAACGTAAAGCTCGCCTGAGCTGTCAAGCGCCCGCGGGACATTGCCCAGGGTAAGGTTCAGCCTGCGGATGTCGGTCTTCTGGGACTCTTTTGCAGGCTTATAAAAATTCCTCAGGTCATCAATGGTGATGTACTCATACTCATGGCCCTGTGTTCTGAGCATCCCTGCAATGTATCGCGGATAAGTCCCTATGTAGGGCGGGACGCCAAGGCCTGCAGGCTCGTCAGTGTAGCAGTCAAGTATTGCCTTCATCTGCGCTAGGCAGATTCCATCACTTAAAAATCTTAATCTTTCTCCTGGACTTAATCCTTGTGTAAACAATTGCAAAGCCAAGCATCACAGCTGCAAGAATCAGCACGCTCACAAGGATACCGCCGAGAGAAAACCCTGACACTAGTATGTAGTTGCCGAAAAACGACAGAATCAGCATATTCGGCACAAAACCTACAAGGATGATTTTCAGAAATGTCCGAAACCGCAGGTTGGATAGGCCAGTAACAATGCTGAGGATGTCTGACGGAAAAATTGGCAGCATGTAGACAACCCAGAGGCCGTACCTGCCGTGCTCGCGAAAGAACCTGTCGTAATACAGCAGCTTCTCTTCCCTGATAAGCCTCTGCGCAACCGGCCGGCCGTAGAACCTTGCCAGGGAAAAAACGAGGACCGTTCCGATAACATTGCCAGAGTAGGTGTAAACAAACCCCCACCATGGGCCAAACGCAGCCCCTGTGCCAATTGCAAAAACCGCACCCGGGACCGGGGCGAGTATCACCTCAAGCGTTATCAGGAGCACAGCGGCAAGGCCGCCCCATGCGCCAAGTCCCTGCATGTACATCTGGACTTCCCTTGGGCTCGCAAAGTATGTGTCAAGCAGATAGAATATGAAGCCAAGCACAACCAGGAGCAGCATGAGCAGGACCAGGGTCTTGGTTTTGCGCATTGTGCTACCACACCCTGCTGTATATAAAAAACTATGCTTTTGCGCAAAAATTTTAAATGGGAGCGTTCTACATTTTTGCATGCTCTGGCTTTATGTGACTCTTGCCATTCTCGCCTGCTTTCTTGCATTCTGGAGGTTCTGGTTCCTCCGGGACCCCGAACGAAAGGTGCCTGACGGAGAAAACGTTGTCAGCCCTGCGGACGGCAGGATAATTGACATAGTGGACATAAAGAGCAATTCGCTGCTAATACCCAAGGGTATTCTTGGGAAAGTCAGAACCATTGCGTCAGATGTTCCCAATGCCAAATACCTGGTATCCATTTTCATGTCGCCACTGGATGTCCATGTGCAGCGCGCGCCTGTGAACGGGCGCATTGCCCGCGTGTCATACCAGAAGGGCAGGTTCATTGCCGCAAACACCCTTGGGGCGCTTGTGAATGAGAAAAATGAGATACTCATCGAGGATTTTGAGACTGCCAAGGTCATACAGATTGCAGGGTTCATCGCAAGGCGAATTGAGTGCTTTGTCAGGGAAGGGGAGCATGTTGTCAAGGGCCAGCGCCTGGGCAGGATAAACCTTGGCAGTCAGGTATGCGTCATATTGCCAAAGAACGTGGAACTCGAGGTAAAAAAGGGCGAGCGCGTGGTTGCAGGTGAAACAGTTTTGGGTGTTCTCGAATGAAAATGCTCAGAATGCTCAAGGCTGCGGATTACC
>CAZFZC010000010.1:0-11859 GCA_964523155.1 uncultured Methanosarcinales archaeon | reverse complement strand
ATCGGCAACCTGGTCATGGGTATGTTTGCGGTGTTTTCGGCAATAAAGGGATTATTTGGTGCAAGCGCGCTCTTTTGCGCTGCAGCAGTGATGTTTGACTACCTTGACGGCAGGGTTGCAAGGCTGGCTGGCGGGTCAAACGAGCTTGGAAAGCAGCTTGACAGTCTGGCAGACATGGTCAGCTTCGGCGTCTGGCCAGCAGTTTTTGGTTATGCCCTTGGTCTTCGCAGCCCTGCTGCAGTCTGTGTTCTTGCCTTTTTTGCGGCCTGCGGCATGCTTCGCCTCGCCAGGTTCAATGTAACAAACATCAGGCATTTTGAGGGCGTGCCGATTACCACCAACGGCATAGTGTTTCCTGTTCTCTATTTTCTTCTCCCAAAAAACGCGTATGCAGGCGCGCTGTTTGAGCCCGGGGCGCTTGCACTCTATGCTCTCATGGGGCTCCTCATGATATCAACCATAAGGGTGAAAAAACTTTGATAATCACAGCACTTTATTATGCCCTGCCGGGCTTTGTTGCAAACATGATGCCTATCTTTGTCCGGCGCAGGTTCAGGTTTCTTGCTGTTCCTGTTGACATGGGCAGAAGGCTTGGCAGCAGGCAAATCTTTGGCTCGCACAAGACATACAGGGGTTTTGTGTTCGGAATCCTTGGCGCAGTTGCAACTGCCTGCCTCCAGGCCGTAGTGTACAAAAACGGCTGGCTTCATGGGGTTGCCTATGTTGACTATTCCAGGCCCGTTCTTCTTGGTGCTGCCTTGGGCCTTGGTGCACTCACCGGGGATCTGGTCAGAAGCTTTTTCAAAAGGCGCGCAGGGCTTAAACCCGGTGCAAAATGGTTTCCCTGGGACCAGCTGGACTATGTAATAGGGATAGTCGCCTTTGCACCTGTGGTTAGGCCCTTTACCTGGCAGATGGCTCTTGCCTTGCTCATCCTGGGGCCAATCCTGCACATAGCAGTGACCCGGACCGCAAACCTACTGGGTTTAAGAAAGGAAAAGTGGTAGGCAGAAAGCCAAATATGCGCTGTAGCGCTTAAGCAGGAGTGTTAGGTATTTTCTCTTTCTGACAATCTTTTCCTGCCTCACAAAAGGGTATGCATGTATTCCTGCGACAAACAGCCCGCAGACAAAGAGGGTTCCTGCAAGCGCAACTGAACCGTCGAACAGAAAAAGAAGCGGTGCAGCGTTAAACAGCAGAAGCAAGGAAAACCTGTGCCACAAGAAGGAAACAGCTGCAGCAGCAAGAACCGCTGCATAAACAGAGTGCACCTGAAGGGCTATAGCGCAGGCAATGCCCATGAACAGCGAGAGCGCGGCCCGAAGGTTCCTGTTTGCCTGCCTAATCTCTTCCTGTGCAACCCAGGCAAGTGCAAAGCCGGCAAGTATTCCAGCAAACCCGCTGAGAGCAATTATCATTTTTCAAGATACTCCCTGAGTAAACCAAGCACAATGTTCTGGTGCTTTGGCCCGAAGCGCAGGGTTCCTGCAAGGTCATGGCCGCCCCCGTCAATGTCAGCGCCTGCTGACTTCTCTAACAGGTGAGCTATTGCGCCGCTTACGCTCTTGCCCAACCCTTTTGATATCCTCAGCGTTGCAAAATCCTCTCCGTGAACAACTGCAGCCTTTCTTTCGTGGGACATGCCGGCAAACGCAATGCCTGCCGCCTTGGAAGGCCCTGGGTAGGTTCCCCTGCGCACAACCCCCCAGTCAAGTGTGCAGATTTTTACCGGGCCTCCGGTCACTGAGGCGTGCTCTTTAATCAGCTTTTGCATGCGCCTCTTCTCCCTTTCAATGTAGGGTTCAAGCAGCCTGACCACCCCTTCCATTTTCTCCGGGTTTCCAAACAAAAGGTCGTTCACATACTGCCTGTTTTCCAGAAACCCCATTGAGCCTGCCTCAAAATCAACCACATCGGCAATTGTCTCAAGGCGTTTCCTGCTGTAGCCAAGCCCTTCTGCCAGGGCAAGGACTTTTTCTGACTCGCTGCCTTCAATCTTGTCCGAGACAGCCGATAGTGCAGACACAAGCAAAAGATTCCTTGATTCAGGATGCATGGCATGCGCGATTTCGCACGCAAGCATCCCGGCAGAAAGCCGTCCGGGCGCCTTCTTCCACGTGTTTATGTGCACGTCAGCCACGCTGTCAGCCTCAGCGCAGGCAGGATGGTGGTCAATGACTGCTATTTGCATGCCAAAAAGCTTAAGCTTCCTCAGGCCGAGCAGATCCTGCTTCGTGCTTCCGTTGTCAACAACTATTAAGAGCGCGCTCTTTCGCTCAAAACGCTCCCTGTCTGAAAGCATAAGCGAGAGGTCCTTGACAGCGTCAGGGTATTCGTAGAAAGGCGCCCTTGAAGGAAGCCTTCTGTAGTAATAGTAAAGGTCGCTTTCCCTGTGGTGCACATCTGACATTATGGAAAGTACTGCCCGCTCCAGTGCAACTGCTCCGCAGTATCCGTCGCAGTCAGCATGGTGCCGCAGAAGAATAGGGCGTTTCTCACGTATTCTGTCTGCAATAAAGGCTGCAGCCTTGTCAAACTCGGGCTTTTCGCCTTTCATAAAATCCGTCTCAATTATCATTCTTTAAGCTCGCTGTAGGTCTTTAGTATATAATCCTTCCTCTGGTAGCCAAGCATTTTTGCCGTCCGGTGAATCGTTCTTGCATCTGCCTCAATCTCAAGAAACCTTCCCACGCGGGTGGTGTCAACTGAAAGGCGCGCCCTGCCAAGCGAATATTCTTCCCTGACCCTGCGGGTGGTTTTTGTCCTGCGCAATCCCAGCTTTTGCATCACTTCCCTGAAATTGGATCCGCCGGAAACCGCAAACTCAATTTCCTGGCATTTTCTGACTTCCCGTGCACCAAGGCGCCGCTTGTAGGTGACCAGCTCTCTGTTTCGCAGCCGCAGCATCTCATTGTTCTTTTGCAGCCTGCCCCCGGCAAAGTCAAAGTATTCGTTCACAAGCGTTCTTTTGCCCGCAAAAGTCCCCCCTTGCGCAAGTATGGCCTTCTGGAGCGCGGACTTGTTTCTGACAGGGAGCTTTATTTCTGTTTCCATTGAGAATGCCCCCACTGGATAAGCAGGTCAAAGCCCAGGCTCTCAAGACCCAGGGGAGTGTCGCATGCCCCAAAGCATGTTCCAGCCCAGATTGCAACGCGGGCCCCTGTCTTTTGCTCAATCTCTTTCTGCAGGAGCGCGGCCTTTGGCTTAAGCCCGTCAGGCAGCTGTATGCATACAGTCTTTGCCCCAAGCTGCCTGATTTTTCTCACTGCCTTCCCTATTTCAAGGTCCATTGCCAAACGGCATACCGCAACATTTTTATATTTATTTGCCTGCAGCTGTCTAATGCTGAAACTGCCGGTGTCATCCACAGTCAGAGCCACTGCACTTCTGGCCGGTTTTATTGCGTTTCTGGCAGTATTCTATTATCTCTGGAGAAAAAGGATCAGGCCTCAAGCATGACTTCGTCAAGCTCGTACCTGCTGAACTTACCCTTGTTTATCACTGACTTGAAGGACTTCTTCTTCCTCAGCGCATCTATCTCCTCAAGCAGGTCCTGCTCTTCGTCCATTACATCCACCAGTTTTCCCTGTACTTGTCTGTCTTTTTCCACTTCTTGTTATCGCCTTTTGGCGCATAAATGTCAATGAACATCCGGGTGTCTGTCTTGCTCCGCTTCATTTTGCCCCCACTAAAGAGTATTACAAAGATAAAATAGGTATTCCTTTATAAATCTTGCGGTTCTTCATGACTGCATGGTCATGAAATGTCAGCCGATATATGTGACTTCCTTGCCGAATTTGCCCTCTATGCGCTTCAGGGCGGTTTCCTTGGATATCTGGGAAAGCTCCTTTGTTTTCTGGACAAGCTCACCTTCTAGGCGCTTTATCTCGTTGTCTAGGGTTTTCAGGGAGATTTGCAGCCTGTGCTTCTTGGTTAGCACCTTGAGGAGTTCGCGGGCGCCGGTAACCCCCAGATAAAGGGGGTGGCTGATAGTCTCTGCAAGAAGCGCAACAGCCGGCAGCCCGGCCTTGCCACCATAGCCAACAAGAAGCCCTGTTGCGCCTACAATCGGGCCGACAACACCATATATCCTTCGCTCAAGCCCTGTGCCCTTTGAATACCTGCGCACAAATTCCTCGCTGCTTCCTGTGCAGTACACCCTTGGCACCTTTTGGATTTCCTGCAGCCCGATTCCGCCAGTGGTTATTATCTGCTTTACCCCGTATTCCTGGCACAGGCTGATTATCTGCCTGCAGAACTGGTGGCAGCTTGCCTCGTCCTGCGGTTGCAGGTCCCCTGTCAGGAGAAGGAGGTCCCCTTGAGGCCGTTTCCTGTAGAAAATCTGTATTTTGGGCATCTCCACAAGGTTTGACTCAACAACAAACACGCTGTGCGGCATTGAGTCACTTGTTATGTCATACAGAAGCCTTGCCCCGGTCTTTTCAATGATGAAGTCCACTGCAATTTTTCCCACGTTGCCTATCCCCGGGAGGCCCTCTATAAACACAGGGTCCTTCAGTTTGGGCATGCGCTTTAGTCGCGGAACAAATGTCCAGGTCATGTTTGGCCTCCTGATACCGCCTCCTTTGCAATTCTACGGTAGTGTGCGTACTTGTCCAGGGGGCTGTATTTTGGCGGCGTGGCAGCAGCGGTTTTCTCTTTGCATCTGCAGATATCAAGAAGCGTGTATCTTTGGCAGCCCGGGCACTTGCGGATTCTGCTGGCCATTACCTGTCTGTCCTCTCAAAGCTGCACTGGCCCTTGCCTTTGCGGACTGCCTCGCAGACTGTATCTGCCACTGTTTCAAGAGCCTTTTCAGCTGACTTGTAGTCCTCAGCCTTCAGGGTGACATCATACTTGCCGGCGCCGGAGTAAGTCACAGCCAGGCCCTCGCCGCCCTGTTCGCATCCCCTGGCAAGGGCAGCCTTTATTGTCTCTATGCCGTCTGGTTCGTGCGTGAGTATCTGGAAGCGTCCGCGTATCATGACTTCCGGCGGCTTGATTCTCTGCCTGATAGTCTCTTCCAGGAGCCCCGAGACGCTTTTTTCGAGCTTGAGATAGTCAATTGTCTCGTTGCCAGTCACAACATCCTCAAAAAAGTCATGGACATAGTCGTACTCCTTGCTTACTGTTCCCACTATTCGCTGCGTGAGCTCAGCCGGGTCGGCCTTTGCGCTCTTTGCAACAAACTCAATGAGCTTTGCAGCCTTCTGCTCCTGCTTCATGCCATTTATCTTTTTCCTTCTCTGGGTGTCAGTAACCCTGCGAAGCGAAAGCTCAATCAAGTCCCGCTCCCTGTTCACCCTAAGGACCAGGCAGACAATGACTTTTCCCTCCTTGACATAGTCCCTTATGTTTCGTATCCTGCCAGGGCTTATTTCAGAAATGTGTATTATCCCCTGGATGTTTTTGTACTCATCCAGCCGCACAAAGATGGAACTGAACTGGATTTTTATGACTGTGCATATCACAAGGTCGCTGCGTTCAGGGTAACCCCTCTTTATTATGAGCATTTATTCGAGAACCTCCAGTATCCTTGCCTTTATCCTGGACTTGCCTCCCGTAGGCTCAACCAGCACCTTCTGGCACACAAGGCACTTCACAACCCTTGAGCTCTTGCCAAAGCTGACCTGCTCGTTCTTGCACTTCGGGCACCTAATCTTCACAAACTTGCTCACCGGCTCCTTCATTAGTTCCATATAAACCCACCTGAAAAGTTTTGTCACAGAAATCGGAGGGTGTTTAAAAAGCTTTAGGTTAGGTGCAGAGCATGCCAAGTCTGCAGTCAGGTATTGGTTTGGGATGAAAATGGCAAGGCACCGGCACCCCTTTGCATGGCAGGGCGGCAAATCCCGTCGGTACAGCTGCGCGCGTTTCTCATGGCAGATTTCCGGCCGGCATACAAACTTTGCGCCTGCAGGTTTTTCAAGGCAGCATGTGCACAATAAATATAAATAACCTGTCCATCAGGGCCAAGCATGGCAGGGCTTTCCTTTAAGACAACTGCTGATATCAGTGTCAGCAAAAAGATTGCCGAACAGGTAATCGGCCAGGATCATGCAGTTGAGGTTATAAAAAAGGCAGCAAAGCAAAGGCGCCACGTGCTTCTTATCGGAGAGCCCGGAACAGGCAAGAGCATGCTGGGCCTTGCGCTTGCTGAGCTTCTTCCCAAGGAAAAGCTGGTTGACATTGTGTCATTTCACAACCCAAACGATGACAACCAGCCCCTGATACGGGTGCTCCCTGCCGGCAAGGGCCGCGAGCTTGTGAGCAGGAGCAGGATGAGTGGCGCAGGCTTTTTCAACAGCCAGACATTCATACTTTTCTTCATTGTGCTCATTGTTGGCATATTCCAGTACAGGTGGTGGAAATCCGGTGAGATTAGCGATGTGATATACGCTGCGCTCTTGCTTGGAAGCATAGGCTTTATGGGCATAATCCTTCTGGGCATGAACCTTGGCGGCAGAATGCGCGAAAAAACCAAGGCACCCAAGGTGATTGTTGACAACTACGGCCGCAAAACCGCGCCGTTTTACGATGCGACGGGCGCGCATGCAGGCGCGCTCCTTGGCGATGTGCTCCATGACCCGTTCCAGTCAGGGGGCCTTGGCACCCCAAGCCATGAGCGGGTGGTTGCAGGAATGATACACAAGGCGCATCTGGGCGTCCTTTTTGTGGATGAGATAGCAACACTGCTGTCCCACACCCAGCAGGAGCTGCTGACAGCCCTTCAGGAGGGCAAGTATTCAATAACAGGACAGAGCGAAAGGAGCGCAGGCGCAATGGTTAGGACAGAGCCTGTCCCCTGCAACTTCATACTTATTGCAGCGGGAAACACTGACACAATCAAACGCATGCACCCGGCGCTGCGCTCAAGGATAAGGGGCTACGGCTACGATGTGTACATGAACGACACCATGCTTGACACTGCCCAAAACAGGGACAAAATAGCAGTCTTTGTTGCCCAGGAAATTAAGAAGGACGGGAAGATTCCGCCGTTTGACAGGAGCGCGGTTCTGGAGATGGTCAACATATCCCGCAAAATGGCAAACAGAAAAGGCCACCTCACACTGCGCTTCAGGGAGCTGGGCGGGCTTGTTCGGGCAGCAGGGGACATTGCGCGGGAACAGGGCGCCTCTGTTGTAAAAATTGCACATATTGATGAGGCAAAGAAGATTGCCAGAACCCTTGAGCAGCAGATTGCAGACAAGTTCATAGAGCGCAAGAAAGAGTACAATGTCATTCGAACGGATGGCGAGCTGACAGGAAGGGTTAACGGCCTTGCAGTCCTCGGCGGGGAGCACAGCTATTCAGGCATAATACTTCCAATAGAAAGTGAGGTTACCCCTGGGGGCAAGGAAAGCGAGATTATCGCGACAGGCAAGCTTGGAGACATTGCAAAAGAGGCAGTCACAAACGTCTCTGCAATCATCAAGAAGTTCTTCGGCCAGGACATCAAGGAAACCTATGATATCTACGTTCAGTTCCTGCAGACCTACGAGGGCGTTGAGGGCGACAGCGCAAGCATAGCTGTTGCAACCTCGGTCATATCTGCGCTCAAGGATATCCCTGTTCGCCAGAGCATTGCCATGACAGGCAGCCTCTCGGTTAGGGGGAAGGTTTTGCCTGTTGGCGGGGTCTCAAGCAAGGTTGAGGCTGCAATAGACGCCGGCCTTGAGAAAGTCATAGTTCCCAAAAGCAACCTTCACGACATTGTGGTGGACAGGACAAAGCTTAAGAAAATAGTGATTGTCCCTGTTGAGACAATTGCCCAGGTGCTTGAGGAGTCGCTTGTCTGGAAGGGAAAGCAGGACATTTTGCGCAGGATACGGGCAGGCTCCTGAGCAAAACATATTTAAATGCAGGGGTGTGTCTGGCTAAAATGGAAATAAAACTGAAAAAGAGGCCCGACAGCCCTGTGATTGTTGAGGGGTTTCCGGGGTTTGGCCTGGTAGGGACAATTGCAACCGAGTTTCTGGTTGAGCACTGCAGGTGCGAAAACATAGGCAGCCACTATTTCTCCGAAGCGCCGGCAACAATTGCTGTGCATGAGGGAAGGATAATCATGCCCTTAAATATTCATTACAACGAGGAGAAAAACATGGTTATTGTGCATGCAATCAGCGGGGGGGCAGGCATGGAATGGACAATTTCTGACTTTGTCCTGGAGCTTGCGAGGCAGCTTAACGCGCGCGAAATCCTCAGCCTTGAGGGTGTTGGTGCAGCCCCTGCAGACAGCCCCAAGGTCTACTACGTTGCAACAGGGCAGGAAAAAAAAGAGCACCTTGCAAACCTGGGCTTTGAGGAGCTAAAAGAGGGCATACTTGTCGGCGTAACAAGCGCGCTGCTCATGAAAAGTGAAGTTCCTGTCACAGCCCTTTTTGCAGAGACGCACTCTGAGCTGCCTGACAGCAAGGCATCAGCAAAGCTTATTGAGGCACTCAACTCATACTTTGACCTAAAAATTGACACCCGGCCGCTTCTTGAGCAGGCGCAGAAGTTTGAGGAAAAGCTTAACAGGATAATACAGCAGGGCTTAAGCACCCAGGACCAGCTAAAGAAAAAACAGCTTACCTATGTTGGCTAGGCCTCTTTACAGTTATCGGTATCAGGCCTTCCTCAAGCTCTAGCTTGGCTATTTCAATCGGGTTGTACTTTAGTTCCTCAAGCCTCTTTTTGGTAAGCTTTATGAGAAAAGGGGCCCCCATGGAAAGCTGCAGGGCTCTTGCACCGATAATTCTTGCCCTCTCATACTTAGTGAATTCCTGGGTCATGTTTCTTGCCAGACAAATAGGAAATATAAAAAGATTTTGGCTCAGGCAGCAGCCTCCATCTCCCTTATCCTTTCGCGCAGGTAGTCAATTGTCCTTGTGTTGTCCTGCTGTATCAGGAGCGAGCCGCATTCAGGGCACCTGAAGCCCAGGTCCACGCTCTGGTCAAAGTCAAGCCGGACGCAGGCGTTCTGGCAAATAAAGAATGCATTCTGGTTTGCCTCTTCGCGCTCAAGCCTCTCCCTGAGCTTGTCCAGCTTTTCCCGTTTCATTCCGCTGACAAGGTCACGCACGCGCCTGGGATTGAAGGTCCAGTAGCTGATGTAGTAGCCCTTCTTGCTGTCCTTTTTTCTCCTGTATGTTGTCAGGTTGAGCTTCTGCATCCTGTACAGGATGTTTCTGACCCTGTGAATTTCGGTTTTTGTCTTCTCTGCAATAATGAACTCTGACACATTCTTCCTGTTCCGAAGGTATTCCACAATCGGCAGGGCATCCTCTCCGACAACATCTGACACTGTCTTCTGTATCAACTGGTTTGTAAGTCTCATGGTTACACCACCGGAGTATAGAACTGCATTTGTATGCACACTACTACTCCCCCAACAATAAATATTCCTGAAATTACTATTATATAAATATTTCTATCTTACAGAATATATTTGGTGGGTTATTTAAACCCTTTCTTTAAGAGGTAAGCCTGCAGTTTTACGAGGGCTTTTCTCCTGTGGCTGATGCGGTTTTTCTCGTCAGCACCCATCTGCGCAAACGTTTTGCTGTATCCCCTGGGCAGAAATATTGGGTCCCAGCCAAATCCGCTTCTGCCCCTTGGTGCGACAATCCGGCCGCTGACCTGGCCCTCAAACACAACAGGCTCCCTTCCCGGTACAGCCAGGCACAGGGTGCATACTGCCCTGGCGTTCTTCTTTTTGCCATGCAAAAGCCCCACAACCCCCTTCCTGCCAATCTTTAGAATAAACTCCTTTATGTAGGGGCCCGGAAGGCCTTTGAGTGCAGTGAAGCAAAGTGAGGTGTCCTCGGCAAACACAGGCTTTCCCAAAACCCTTGCGGCCCTGCGTGCCTTGTGAACGGCAATGTCAGTTGCGCTGCCCTGTATCTCTGCGAGTTTCAGAGGGGCGCTTTGCACGTCAAAGCCCTGTAGGATGCTTTTTGCCTCAACGAGCTTGTGGAGGTTGCCAGTGGCAAAATATATTCTCATCCTATGTAACCGTGGTCCTCTGTTGGCTCATGCCGCACTATCTGAAGGTCAAAAAGCTCTTTTAGCTTCTGTGCCTTCTCCGGGTCGCTTTCCCTTAGAAGCTGATAAGCCATGAAGATGTTCTGCTTTATTACATTCTCCGCATGCTTCCTGTCAGCCGAGCCCACAGCAGCGCTGGTGTTGACCAGCGCCTTTCCAAGGTCATACGCCTGCCTTGCGCTAAGCACATACCCTCCGAGCAGGCTTGGCTTGCCCTCGCCTGAGAACAGGCACATGTCAACCAGCCCCGCGTCCTTCAGTGTCGCAACGCAGTGGTTGCTGACGTAACTGCGCTTAAGCTCGAGGTTGTACTTTTTTACGATGCACATGCATGTTCTGTAGTCCCTTGTGCTTAATAAAGCTTTAGTTGGGGCGCCAGGATGCAATGCACTGGTTCCTGATAACCCTGCAGTCACCCGCAAGAAAACTTATGTCATTATCCTTCCAGTCTGATGCGTAGCACCTTATGATAGAGAAAAACCTTCCCCTTCTTGGCAGAATCTGCACACTGCTGCAGAACTGATGCGCTGTGCAGCCGCCTGCATCAACATCTGTGCCTGCTGAACCCGGGCACACGTCCTGCTCGTCAGGCACACCGTCCCTGTCTTCGTCTGCTACGGATGAGAATACTGCTGTCACATTGTAGCTGTTGACTGTGTTTGGAAGCGTTTTAAGAAACAATGTATAGTTGTCATGGCATGGGCACTTCCAGGAGTTCTCAGCCTGCTCTTCGCACCCAATAAGCTCATACTCCCCAGGGTCTATCCTTAAGGACCCGCTTACTGAAACATTGAGGTCTGAACACTCAGGAATGCTCACTACCTGTACAGTCTCCCCGCCGTATGGGGCTTTTGCTATAGGGATAATACAGAAAATAAGAAAAAAATAGGCAAAGAACCGCATTCTATGGGCATGTCCCTGTGAGCTCATAAAGGTGGCATAGCTTCATGCTCATTGTGCCTACATAATTTGGCGCAACTCCCACATTGATGAAGTTTACTATGTCAGCTCCTGATTCATGGCTGTACTTAGCTGCAGTGCCTCCAGGGGCATACAAAAGCTTCACAGTTGTTGTCCCAACTGTCTGAACATCTGTGAATTTCACCAAGTCACCATTGCCCTTCACATGGTACAGGTCATCGAGGATGTCTATTCCTTCGCCCTGCGCACCAGCACAAGTGTAGTATCTTGGGTCACAAAGGAACACATGCTCAAACTCTTCGCCCTGCCAGACGCTGTCTGATGTAATTACATGCACAACATTATGCACATCGACAGCATCGCTTCCAAGGTTAACCGCATGGGTCTTATATAAAAGCTCTGCCCCGCCCTTTACCGAACCGAAGTCCTCTGCAGTATCGCTAGAGTCGTCGTCGTTGAAATACAACTGCATAGGGCTTTCTACTGTCACGCTTCCTGTTATGCTGTTGCTAAGGTATCCTACAAGCGCGGCTGTTGCGCTGACTGCAAGCACAATGCCCACAATTACCAGCACACTAACTTCCCGGCCAAAGATTCCAATTCGTTTCAATTTTACACCTCCCACTGTTCATGTTTTTGGGAAACTTCCCACAAAAATCTATAGGAACAAGTCTTATTTAAAATTTGCTCTGTTTTGTTGAGAGGAACGTGGGTTTTGTTACTGAGTGAAAACGAAAACTTTGCAGAGTCAAATGATGCTGGAAACAGCAGTGCAGATTCGGGGTTTTTTGGCAGGTGGACATCTGGATGCACAGGAGAAAAATATGGACAGGCCGGGATTCATAACGGGAACCAGGGTTCCCGGAACCTCTCGTTCGCTTTTGCTCACTCAAGGAACCCGGGGCAGCCCCT
>CAZFZC010000009.1:1098-14323 GCA_964523155.1 uncultured Methanosarcinales archaeon | reverse complement strand
AAACAATGAAATAATTTTACGAGAGACGAAAACATTGCAGGATTGTTGAAAACTCTTTAAATACTTGCAATGAAAATGGAACATTTTCGGTTTGTCCGCAAATATTTCTTAATCAGATTTCATAACCCAGAGTTCCGTGACAATAAGGCCATGCACATTCAGATGCCTCTTCTGAGCCACTAGATGCATTATACAGCCCGGAACATGGACCAACCCTGTTTGATTCACAACTAGATAGTAGTTAATAATCGAAAGGTTTATATATTAGATATGTTATCACCATGTAGTAATCAATAGTTTGATAAACATTCACGGAATCGCCGGGCCAGCTGGTTCAGGCAAACGGAATTGGAGGGGGTGTACTATGCTCAGAAAAATCCAAAAGGTGCTTTCACTTACAAAGCTGAGAAGGCTGCAGTATCGGACAGGGGTGTTCGGCGCAGCCAAACTTGATGCAGGGACAGGCTACAACAAGGCATGGATCCGCGATAATGTATACATGGCATTGGGCCTGAAGAAGGCAAGGGACGTTTTAGGGGCAAAGAGGGCGCTGTGGGCAATGCTTGACATGCTAAAGAAGCACGAATACAAGCTTGACTGGGCGATAAAACAAAAGCCCGATGCTGCGTACAAATATGTGCATGCGCGCTTTGACCCGCTCACTTATGATGAGTTCCAGGAACACTGGGGCAACAAACAAAACGACGCTGTAGGCGGTTTTTTGTTTCTGCTTGGCGAGCTTGCCTCTGACGGGTTAGTCCGGGACAGCAGCGACTTAAGGGTTATACAGAAGCTGGTTGACTACCTTGCAAGCATAGAGTACTGGCACGACCCTGACAACGGGGTCTGGGAAAACGATGAGGAGGTGCATGCCTCAAGCATTGGAGCATGCGTGGCAGGACTGAGGAGCATATCAGGAACAGCTGATGTACCTGCCTGGCTTATAAAAAACGGAAATGACGCGCTAAACAGGCTGTTGCCGCGTGAAAGCGCCTCCAGGGAAACAGACCTTGCGCTGCTTTCTCTGATATACCCCTACAGGGTTGTCACAAATGAGCAGCGTGAGCAAATCCTTCGGGATGTTGAGCAGAAGCTGGTCAGAAAACGCGGTGTTGTCCGCTATTTCGGCGACTGGTACTACAACAACGGCAAAGAGGCAGAGTGGGTTATGGGTTTTCCCTGGCTTGCAATAGTATACAGGGAAGCCGGCAACAGGCGAAAGTACTGGCAATACATGCTCAAGACGATGTCCTGTATGAACTGGAAGGGCGACCTTCCCGAGTTATACTATGCAGACACAGACAGGTACAATGAAAACACTCCTCTCGGCTGGAACCACGCGCTGCTGCTTTGTGCAGTAGCTTAGTATTCAGATAGCATTGGGCGCAATTGGTTCTAACCAATCACCCCTCCCACCCGCGCCCTTTGCTTACTTTTCTTCAAGGCCAACACTGGCCTTGGCTCTTTGAGCCAAACCCGTGTTTGCCCTTAAGCTCAACAAAGGCAAAGCTTCCAAGAGACTCTTTTTTCAAGGTGTCTGTCTTTTGCAGCCTTATCATCTCCTGAATTCCCCTGCCAACCGGAATTAGCATTATGCCGCCCTTGGCAAGCTGGGAAATCAGCGGGGAAGGCACTTTTGGCGCGGCGCATGTGACCACAATCCGGTCATAGGGAGCATATTTTTCACAGCCTTCTGAACCGTCTCCGTGGACAAACTCAACTTCAACTCCTGCCTTTTTTGCATTCTTGCGGGCAAACTCGCAGAGCTTCCCAATGCTCTCGACAGACACAACCCTGCCGCTGCCGACAAGCTTCTTTATCAGGCATGCGCCAAATCCGCTTCCGCCGCCAATTTCGAGCACATTGTGCCCCTGCCTGAGCATAAGTGCATCGAGCATAAAGGCAACAGTATATGGCTGGCTGATAGTCTGGCCGCAGTAAGTTGGAAGTGCGGAGTCATGGTATGCCATGTCCCTGTATTTTTCCGGGATAAACATGCGCCGTGGCAGTTCCTGCATGGCCCGCAGAACATCCCGGTTTGCAAAACCATAGCCCATAATATTCTCCAGCATGTCCTCTGTGTCCATGAAACAGCGGGTGTCCTGCTTTCTATTAATATGTTTTGAGGCAGGTGGCAGGCACAGCGCTCATAATTGCCCTGATACGGCTGCACACGGCACATATCTCCGCGGTTTTGGGCCCGGCTTCATATCAGCTTTCTCCTGTTTTTCTGCGCAGATGCAAGCAAGAAAATTTATATACCTATCGCGCATACTGCCAGGCATGGCAAAAATCATGAGCATTCGTTCGATTGAGCCGGACAATGCAGACGAATGGGGACTGAAGGCTGCCGGCCTTGGCAGGCTGGCCAGGGAGTTTCGCGTCCCGCACGGCTTTGTGATTGGCTCGTCTGTGTTTGAGGAGCTGGTAAGAGAGAAGGGCATTCGCGCAAGGGTGCTCGAAATTCTTCAGAACCTGTCTGCTGAAGATGATGAAATGCTGCAGGACAATGCAAACGAGATCCAGAAGCTGGTGCTCGCAATGAATGTTCCGGGGAGCCTTGCTGAGGAAATAAAGGAAAACTACGACAGCCTGGGCATAGACAGAAACGAGCCAATAGAGAAGCTTGTGAGCGAGGCAAAAAAGCCTGTTGTTGTCGTCAGGGCATCCCCTGACACTCTAGGGCTTGAGACGCTCAGCCTGCTCTATGTGCAGGGCCATGAAAAGCTGCTCAGGGCAGTCCTTGCTGTTTATGCGTCCCTTTACACCAGGGGTTCGCTGAAGGCCTCGGTTGGCAAAAGGCCGAAAATGGCCGTGGTTGTGCAGGAGTTTGTGTACCCGCATGTCAGCGGCAGCATAATGCCTGCTCCGGAGGGATATCTTGTCTCTGCGTGCTGGGGCCTCTTGGACAAGAACACTGCCTGCGACAGGTATGTTGTGAGTTCCGACATGGGGATTACCACAATAGAAACCCAGAAACAAAGCGTGGCCTACATGAAGGACCCGCTGGCTGACAAGATTTCAAGGATTGAGCTTACGCCGGCAAAGTCCATGGCGCAGAAACTAGCGGAAAAACAGGCACTTGCCCTTGTTCGCCTGTACAGACGGGCAGGGCAGAAAGATGCAGCAATTGACTACATCATTGACAGGGAAAACTACTATTTCATACAAAGCAGGGCTACGAGGAATACTGCAATTCCTGCGGCAGAAAATGGGCAAACAAGGGAAGAGCAATTTGCCAGTCTGTCCGGGCGTGCCGGGGCAGACAAACCCCAGGTTGAGAAAAGGAGTGATAGTATGGCAGACAAACCAAATACCATTTTTTCTGTGTTCAATGCAAACAGGGGCAGTGAGCCTGTCAAAGTGAACACGGAGCCAAAGAAGGAGGAACCTGAAAAAAGTGATGAATTTCTTTCAGAGCTAGCAGATGATAAGCCGACAGTTGTTGATGAAGACGCAGAGCAGCCTGACACAGAACTGGACAGCACCGCTCCTCTGGAAGAAACAGCCCAATATGAGTCTGATGTGTTCAGCGAAAATGGCGCAGTGGGCGCCAGCAGGCCCAAGAATGACGAGATAGAGAGCATAGAGCCTGACCTCGACGATGAGAATGTCCCTGCCAAAGACCCTGTTAACAGCCCCAAAAGAGAAATTCCTGAGAAGAAGCTGCACGAAGTACACCCCCTGAAAAGAGAGGAATGGGTTGAAACGCTCAGGCTTGAACACACAAAACTGTTTATCAACTACGACCTGATAATATCAGGCATGCTCAGGGAACGCTACAATAAACTGTTTAACAGTAAACCGCCTGGCTTTTTGGAAATGATAGATGACCTGAAAACCAAGATGCCGGTTCCCTGCGAAGAGGAGATAAAGCGCATAAGACAGCTGAGAAGTGAATTTGACAAGACGCACAGGACAGTCTCAATGGATGCTGTCAGGGATGCTTATCTTGCAGCTGAGAAATTCATCAGGGAGTTCTGAACACAAATATCCTCTTTGTCAGGCTCCTGTGCAGCCTTACAGAGAAATCCTGGCAGATTTCGTGGCCGTGTGCCCCAATTAGCCTGCTAAGGCCTGGCAACTGGGGAAATGCAACCACTGCTTTCTTAAATCTGGCCCTGAGAAACCGGCTGTACAGACCATCTTCAATGTTCCTTGTGTTCCTGCCGTATGGCAGGTCAGTAACAACATAGCCAAACCGCCTGTATCCTGTTGCATCCCTTTGCTCCATACTGGCGTTCAGTCCGAAATGCCTCAGGTTCATCCTGCCCAGCTCAAGCATATGTTTGTCAATGTCCCAGCCGCAAATCCCAAGACCCATTAGGCCTGCCTCAATCAGTATTCCGCATGTGCCGCAGAAAGGGTCTGTGACAGCTGTAACAGCCCTGCCCAGCAAATTAACGCAGGCTCTTGCAACCTTGGGCGAAAGGGATGACGGGTGAAACCCCGGCCTCTTGTGTGCTTTTCTTTCAAGATATAATTTTGGGTTTTTCCATACCAGCTTTCCAAGAAATACCCTCCTGCCAGAACCAACAAACACCAGCAGGCTGTCCGGGTTTTTCAGGTCAACCATGCAATGCCTCATGTGCACATACACCTTGTCTGCAAGTGACTTCTCAGAAATTTCCATGTCTTTTGCCCTTACAGCATAGCTGCCCCTGATTTTTCTCCAGGATACCTTCTCCAGCGCGCTTCGCAGTGTCCGAAGTTCTGCCTGAGCAAGCAGTTCCAGGGCCATTTCAGTGTATGCCAGCCTGCCCACATACCCAATGCCCGTCTTACCTATTAATATTCTGTCACTGCTGTAACAAACCTGTGCGCACAGCGACCTGGCCTCTGCCTGTGCAAGACAGAGGTTATCCCTGTGCAGATATAAGAGTATCATCACAAGCCCGCATATATTTTATGATATATAAGCCTGACTGCAATAACCCTGGCTGCTGTTAAGCAAAAGCAGGTAATAAAAAGCAAGTAATATATACAAATGCGTGCTGAAGGCGTATATGGCAAGGGGACGCCCCGCAGGGTCGCAGATTCGGCAGAACCTGGTTAACATGCTACATGTCCTTGGGAAAGCCTACGGGTATGAGCTTTACAGACTGTACACAGGGCTGTTTGCACCGTGCACTCTGCGCGTTATCTATTACCACCTGCATAAGGGGGTTGCAACAGGGGAGTTTTGCCTTGACCTTGTGCGTCAGGAGAAAGGCAGGTACAGCTGGGGGCCACTTACAGAGAAGCACTACTACCGGCTTGGGCAGAGCGCCAGGCCGACTGCAGACAGGCGGCTTCTCAACAGGATAAGGGCTTTTGCGGGGCGCTCACAGCCTGTTTTTCACCTTTCTGAAAAAGCCAATCAGGGCAAATGATTCCCTGCGTGTAAGCATTGACTTGCCAAGCAGCCTCTTCCAAAGCTGAATCTGTGCGGATTTCTTCTCTTCTGTGCGGTACTCAAGCATATCAACAATACTGGAGAGCAGGCTGCTTATTACTGCCTTCTCCCTTTTTTCTGCCAGAGCAGCCCTGGAGCCCTGCCCGGCTGCAGTAAGCTCATACAGCAATACTGCGAGGGCGTGGCTGATGTTCATTGATGGGTAGCCTTTTGCAGTGGGTATTGTAACAACCACATCGCACTGCCCTATTTCCATGTTGCTCAGGCCGTTCCCTTCAGGCCCCAGAAGCAGCGCAACCCTGGTTCTGCCTGGCAAAACACCTGCAAGCCCTGCAGGCGACAGGCTTGACCTGGCAATGTTGTAGTCGCTTGCCACTTTTGACGAAGTGCCGACGACCAAATCCATTGTCCCGACAATGTCCCAGGATGCTGTCACTGCGTTCCTGAGCACATCTGCCGCATGCTTTGCCCTGCGCCGTGATTCTTCATTTATCCTGACAGCCGGATCAACAAGAATAAGCCTCCCAACCCCGAAGTTCTTCATGACCCGCGCAACTGCCCCGATGTTTCCGGAATTCTCCGGCCTGACCATTACAACATGGATCATCTTAACAGGCTGAACGGGTTTCCCAGATATGAAGTGAGAAGCGCAAACAAGAGAACTGCCATGAGGAACAGCCCTATGTTTGTCCAAATCTTTTTTGCAGTTTCCTTGCTGACCAGAACACGGTCAAGGGCTACCTGCAGCATTCTTCCGCCATCCACAATAATTGCAGGAAGCAGGTTGAAGAGCCCGACGAAAAAGTTGAGTATGAATATCCAGCGAAATAGCCCCTTGGTCCAGTAAAATAAGCCTGCTGCAAGCGGCCCGACACCCTCAATCGCGGCGCGCTCGTTCTGCCTGCGCATTATGCCCACATATGCCTGGGAGTCTACGGTCGGATGCTCAGTTGTCACCAGGGTGTAGACAGTGTCCTTAACTGTAATGTTTACTGTCTCGCCCGGCCTGACACGCCAGAGCGCAATAACAAATTCGTTGTAGGTCTCAACCTTCTGGCTGTTAAAGGCACTGATTACCCCTTCCCGGGGCATCCCCGCAGCGCTTGCAGGCAGCGTCTGGTTGTCAATCAGCTCATAGGAAAAGCCGACGGGCTCAGTTATCCTGTCCTCAAAAGGCGCTATTCCGCTGTGCAGATTGACAATACCTGAGCCAACGTAGGGCAAGGCCGCAAGGAGCATAATCGCAATGAGAATGTTTACCACAGGCCCCGCGGCAAACACACTGTACTGCACAACATCGCTTTTCTTTTTCAGTTTCTGCTCATCCGGCTCGACAAAGGCAACCGGAAATATTGGCACGAGCACAGAAAGAACACCAAAGCCGCTTGATTTTACAGGAACGTCGTGCGCCCTCGCCATGACTCCGTGTGCAAATTCGTGGACTACTGCAATAATGAAAAGCGAGACTATCCAGTGCCAGAAAGAAAGATAGCCGACGCCGCCAACCTCTGTAAATGGCAGAATGAAGCTCACCTGGGTCTCAGGGCTCTCGGGCTGAAACACAAGCAGGTAGGATATGCGCACAAACAGAACAGACATCAGGACCATGCCAAAAAAGGCCAGGCCGATACAGATAAGGCCAAACAGCCGGACAAGCTCCCTGTGCCGCTTGCTCAGGCGCTCCATCGCAGACAATCCCAGACTGGTTCTGAACAAAAACACATAGAGAAAGGGGAAAGCTATTTTCTGCAGGGTGAGCTGGTCCCGTTTCCAGTAGAGCCATGCAACAAGCGCAATGACAAAGACAACTGCACTCAGGGCATCAAAGCCAAGGGCGCCAAGAACACCCCGGACATTGTCCAAAAGCAAAGAACCACCTCACTTTTTTCTCAGGGGACGCAGTGCCTTGCCCTTACATCTCCTGCACTTGACTTTTCCAGCCAGCACCTTCAGGTTTGGTGCGCGCACGACTGACTTGCAGCTTTTGCAGGCAAACTTGTTTTTAAAGAGCCTTGCCTCAGCCTCGGGAAACTTAACCATTATCCTTTCACCTGCTTCATGATTTTCTTGCCGAGTATCTCCCAGTAAAGCACTGTTGTGCCTTCGGACACCTCGCCTTTTAGCTCATCAGGAACTGCCATGTCAAATGTCTCAAAAGTTTCCTCATCCATGACATTGGCTGTGTCCCCTGTTATTGAAAGCACCTGGGCGTTTTTCTTGTCAACAATAGGGACTTCAACATTGTCATGGCCAGGCTTGACAACATCCCTCTTTCTTCCGTCAATGATTCCGACACCCACGCACCTTACCTTTGCGTGCCCGTGTTTTCCGGGCCTGCTCACCTGGATATCCACAACCCTGCAAGCCTCTTTATCAATAACCACATAATTTCCCGGCTTCAGGCTGCCGACGGACACAAGCTTTGTTGCCATGGTCTGGAGTTTTTGCGAGTGCTTTATATATTTTTTGATTGCTTTCTGGTTATCATGGGCTTAAGCTGCTTGGACTCGGAAAGAAAGTCCCTGTGGCTGCGCAAAACCTCCTTTTCCGTCGGCAGGTTCATTTGTTCCTCTTTCCTGCTTTTCCTGAGGCAGTACCATGTCCGTATTCTCTGAATAAGCCCCATACGCAGCCTGTGGCATTCCCTGTATATAAATTTATGCTAAACATTTTATGCCAAATATTCTGCAGAAAAATGGGCCCGACCGGAATCGAACCGGTGACCTTCGCCGTTCCGAGTAGTTTCCTGTCGAGGCGACGTCATAGCCGCTAGACTACGGGCCCATGGTCCGGGTAAAAAACAGCTTCCTTAAAAAGGTTTCTTAACACTGCGCCACTCCAGATACAGAGGGAAAAACCCATTTGGCAGGCAAAACAGCTGAATGCAGGGCGGCAAGCCCTGACATGCGCGCAGCAAACCTGGCAGCGTTCTCTGCCTTCAGAACCACATATAGCGCGCTGCTATCGGCTGTTGTTTCAAGGCAATTTTGTTCCAGCAATGCTGTGCCCCAGCAAATTGAGCATGTTTTCCAGTTTAAAGACCGGCAGGCCAAGAACATTGTAGTAGCAGCCCTCAATCCTCTTGACAAGGATTGCACCGGGGCCACTCACACTGAAGGAGCCCGCTTTGTCCCTAAGGTTAAGAAGCCCGGCATACCATTCAACGAGCTTTATGTCAAACCTTGAGAACTCTACATAGGTCACCTCGGAATCAGTTAGTGTCCTGTTCTTCCCTATGTCAATTAACGCCATGCCTGTAATGACTGCTATCTTTTGGCCGCTGTATCCAAGAAGCATTTTCACTGCCCCGGCATGGCTTCGGGGCTTGCCGTGGACTTTGCTTTTGTGGACAACAAGAGTGTCAGCGCCAAGCACAATCCCGCTTCTGTGCCTCCCGGCTACATCCTTAGCCTTGGCCAGGGCATGATACCTGGCAAGCTTCTGGTGGTGCATCGGAAGCTCGTTATCCTCAACATACCTGCTTTCCTCTATGGTAAACTTGCATCCCAGGTCGCGAAGGATTCTGCAGCGCCTGGGGCTTTTGGAGGCAAGTATCAGCTGCATCACAGCGGCAGCCAGAATTGTTCATTTATAAAGATTGCCAAAAAAGCTTATTAATGAGGTGCCCTTTGAGTGGCAGATGGCCTGGAAATACCAGAAAAATCAGGCGCAGCGCCCGGAGTATGTGAGGTTTGCGGAGAATGAGGAAAAGACACTCACTATTTCTGACTGGGATTTCGGCAAAAGTGCTGCTGGCTACCTCTTCAGGTGCTTTGTAAGCGAGGAAAACGGAAAAAAGGTCGACAAAATATGGACTATATGGGACTATGAGAGTGCCCAGCGCCTGAAGAAAAAACTGGGAAAAGCCAGCGGGGAAAAAACAGTCCGGGCAAAGATGGCTGAGGATGACGACGAGCAGACCTTTGAGTTTTCCTAGGTAAGCCTGTACACAACAATGAAGTATACAATATAGAGCCAGCTGAGCAGCCCGTGAAAGAGGGCCCACAGTATGGAGCTGTGCTCCACATAGGAAAGAACCATGGCAAGCGCAGAGCCAAACGATATGCCGTGCTTGACAACAGTTGTCCTGTACCACCTGCGCATAGGGAAGGGGTCTGCCCCTGTCCTATTTAATGCTTTTGCTTTATGATGACATACCCGCCGCAAGCGGTGGGGGGATGGAAATCATGACCAAGAACCCCGCTAAAAGTATCAATCATCAGTGGCTTAACAAGTGACATACCCCTTGCCATGGGGTTCTTGATTGGCTCACAGAAAAGCAGTTTCGGTCTGCTGACGAATGGGAATTTAGGGGCAGGTTGGAAAGCCGGGGGGAAAAACACAAAGCGCTGCACACGCCGGCGAAGAGCAGCACATCAACGCCGCGGGAGGGATTTGAACCCTCATATCCCGAAGGAAACTGGCTCTCAAGGCCAGCGCAGTACCAGATTGTGCCACCGCGGCTTATTCAGGCAAAAATTGTGGTTCCTTTATAAATTTTTATTCAGCAAGCATTATGGGAATGCCTCCCCTTACCCTATATGCCTTCCTGCATTTCACGCATATAAGAAAATTGCCCTTCTCCCTGACATCGTTCTTACACACAGGGCATGCCAGTATTTCCAGAAGTTCTTTTGGCAGGGCCATAGCCAGAAGATAAATCCCAAGTATAAAAATATAGCGGACATCTGTCCTGTAAGGAAGGGACAGAGCTATACGCAAGCTTTATAAATAAGGTGCTTTTCTGTGGCAGCTTATGCGCGGACGAATTGCAAATTTCTGTCTGTCAAGGCACAGGCAGAAGTCAAACCAGATGGTTGTCTTGCCAGAGGGAATAGCCAGCAGAGAGAAAGCCAGCGCCCTTGTTGGCAGGAAAGTTGTGTTTAAGACCGAAACAGGCAGGGAGATTGCAGGAAAAGTCGCCTCAGCGCACGGCAACAAAGGCGCAGTCCGGGTTCTTTTTGAAAAAGGCATGCCCGGCCAGAGCCTGGCAAATGCTGTTGAAATCCTCTAGCAGCACAGACAGTGGTCTGCGCAGCAGGTTTCGTTAAACCCCGGGAAAAGGCCGGGGTCAGAAAGCCAGTCGCACCACAACATGTCTTCTGCATTCTTGCACATGGCGTAGCTGTATCTGCAGTCCTGGCACGATGAAACAGAGACAATGCCTGATTCTCTAGTGATTGTGACATTATAGTAGTTCCTGTCTGTCCCGTTATAGCAAAAGCCCCCTATAAGCGGCTGGGGCAGGTCTTTATAATACTGGCTGTCCTGCACTGTAAGGATGAGTGTGCCAACCTCGTCTATTGAAAGGTTTATTTCCTTGCCAAGGATGTACTTCTGCACTTTAAAGCGCCTGAAATAGCCGTCCTCCACACCCTGCGCAAGGAGCGCCTCGTCAAATATCCTCTCAGCAATGTGTTCTGCGGCATCCTGCTCTTTATCCTTGTTAAGGTCAACAAGCCTCATGCCAAGGAAAACAAAGGCTGTCAGAAAGACTATTGTAACAAACACAAACACCAGTGTGAACTCCAGGCTTGTCTGCGCCTTTAAATCTTTTGTATTAATACTGACTCACCCCGCAGAATTGTTGCAAACTCAAAGGTCTTCTTACCCTGGCTGTATGCGCTCTCGTTAAATGTGCCAGTCACATTGTGGCTGAACGGATACTCGTAGCTGCGTTCCCCTGTGCCCAGGTCCACATAAAAAACCAGCCTGTTCTTTTCAAGCGTCATGTTCAGTATCCTGTCGGGAAACTCATATTCTGCTGTCACCTTGGCATTGGTACCATAATTGTACACAAGGTTTGCGTTTTCAAGAAAGCTGTGACCTATGCTGTTTACCTGTGCCTCGACAATTTCAGCTGTTGAGTGCAGCAGAAAAGAGTAGAACATGTATGCTGCCGGAAGAAGCATGGCTGAGGCAATTCCCAGCACAATCAGGGTTTCCACACTGCTCTGCGCTTTTCTCATTTCAGGTACACATCCACAATGTCTGCAAGCCAGCCTGTCTTGACCAGGTCCTGCTTTATCTTCTCCCTGGGATGACCCGCCTCCCTCTTTTCCTTTATGTACTGCTCCAGGACAGACAGGTCTGTGGTGGGCTCGGGAACAAACACAGGGCCTGCCAGCTCCTCTTTTCCTGTTCTGCTGCTATACTCCAGAAACTGCTCTGTGCTCTCAATATCCGGCATGTCCCGCCTTGTCCCGGACCGGTTCCTCTTGGCTTTCATTAGTGCTATGAGGCCAACAACCGATGCCATGCCTATGACAAGGATTATGAAGGCAATTACTGCCGGCCCTGTGTCCAGCCTGGTCTTCTTCATGGCTATCCTTTCCCATGCAGACAGTCCGCTGTCCTTATCCTTTGTCTTTGGTACATTTGCGGACTGTGCCTCATGCCCGCTGGCCTGTCTCACCTCAATGCTTCCTGAATAAAAGTGTGGCGTAAAGTCCTTCACATAGGATATTGTATACGGGATGAAAACACCTGCACTCTGCGCTTTGGGAGCAAATGTTACAGACAAGGGAACAGTCATATTATGTGTGATTTCACTGTCCTTAAGCCCTATGCTGTGCTCAGGCAGGGTAATGCTTTTTGCGGACACATCCTCGTGGAGCCCAACCGAGAGGTTCACATCAACAACAGTCGCGTTGCCTCTTTGCCCAAACCGCGAGCCAGAAAGCGAAAGGCTTAAGGCCGGCTCAAAATCCCCGGGGCGGACAGAGACTGCCCTGACTAGCTCGTCAGTAAACTCCTCGCCGTAAAGGCTCACATAGCTGGCCCTCAGCGTAACAGGCATGCTCCTTGCTGCATTTGTGACAGGCGCCCTTATTGGGAATTCCTTTTCAATCCGGGAGTCTTCCCGCAGAACAGGATAAGGGTAGCTTATAACCTCAAACCAGTCTGATACAAGCCTTATGTCAATGTCATTATAAACATAGCCTGTGCCTTTATTATCCACTGACAGGCTTATTGTTGCGTTATCCCTGCTGCCCACGGCTGCAGGCACTTCAAGGCTTATCTTTGGCCTGTTTATCAGTGCGCGAGCACCCTTATCTATTTTTACTGTGCCAGGCATTCCCCTGAAAACATACTCTGCATCGCATTTCAGGCTGATGTTTCCGGACATCCTGACATCAAAGGATATGGCGAATGTTTTGTTTTCCTTGAGTGCACCGGAAAGGGAATAGCTGTTCGAGGCAAGGCTCAGCCCGCCTGTATCATGGCCAACCACATTTTCCGAAAGAACACAAACCAGGCTGTGGACAATCAGTTCCTCACTGGTCTTCTTCAGGAGACTCAGCTGAATTTCTGCTGCATCACCAACCATGACATCTGCTGAAGAGAATTTTGCCTCCAGGCCAAGAGGTACTCTCAGGGATGGCTGCGTCTGCTCTATCTGCTGTACTATGGCCCCCTCGGATGCCAAATAGGTTACCCTGCCTAAATTGAATTCAATCCTGTTGTTGTCAGGCACACCCACAAGCTGCATTGTCTGGTTTACTGTATAGATTTTCCCAGGGAGAATTGTTGCCTTCCACTCAAAGGCATCAAGCGCGCCGAAGCTGGATATTTCCCGTGGCTTGTTGTCATCCTCCTTGAGCCACGGGTTGCCTGTTTTCCTGTAATACACAGGCAACTCTTCCCTGTAGCTTACCTCAGTCTTTGCCTCCCCGTCGTTCCTGAACGTGTACGTGACGCTGAACTCGTCAAAATAGGCAATCTCCTTCCTGCTGATTGTCTTGGAAGCTGTGATTGCTGGCGCATATTCTTCTGCCAGAAGGAGATAGAGGCTTTCACCTATGGTATGCACCCCGCCGGAAATGTTGT